>NZ_QKNZ01000138.1:0-251 GCF_014156605.1 Flavobacterium sp. SOK18b | reverse complement strand
AAAAGCATCATAAATGCTAATTCAGATAATATAATCTTTTTCATAATACGTTTGTTAGTTTTTAATGTTTTTGGTTAATTATTTAACAATTGTATAACAATATTTTAAAAAAAAAAAAATTTTGAAATTTATTTTTTCAAAAAAAAGCCTAATCCTCTGTTTTACAAGGTTTGATGAAAATAAGTTTTTTCTAAACTCATGTATTTTCTGATATGAGTTAATTTTAAAAAAGTAAAAATATGCTTATAATG
>NZ_QKNZ01000137.1:0-9435 GCF_014156605.1 Flavobacterium sp. SOK18b | reverse complement strand
AGTTTAGACAATGAAATAGTAGTTTACAACGATGATGTAAATACTTTTGAGCATGTAATTGAAACTTTAATCCGAGTTTGTAATCATACTCCCGAACAAGCAGAACAGTGTTCCTTAATTGTACATTATAATGGGAAATGTACCGTAAAAACGGGCCCATACGATAAATTAAAACCACAATGTACTCAATTATTAGAAGCAGGGTTAAATGCGGAGATAATTTAAGAATAATAAAACTTCACTTTATGAAATAAAATACTGTGAATAATTCATAAACATTCTCTTTTATTCTATATTTGAATAAAAAAAAGTGTTTTTATGGAAGAATACGGTAAAATTTTAGTTTTTGTAATGCCTGTCTTTTTGATATTGATTATTATCGAGAAAGTTTATGGGCATTACAAAGGAGAAGACACTTCACCTAACATGGATTCTGTTTCAAGCGTAAGTTCTGGAATGGTTAACTCCCTGAAAGATGTTTTGGGGCTTAGTATAACGCTAGTTTCATACGATTGGATTGTATCTAAAATTGCTTTATTCAATCTTGAAGCTACGTTTTTAACCTATTTTATTGGATTTGTAGCTATTGATTTTTATGGCTATTGGAGCCATCGTTTGTCGCATCAAATTAATTTTCTATGGAACAAACATGCTATTCACCACAGTAGTGAGGAATTCAATTTGGCTTGTGCTCTGCGCCAACCTGTTTCCAGTTTCGTCAATTTATTTACCTTTTTATTGATTCCTGCAGCACTTTTAGGAGTTCCCTCCAAAGTGATTGCAATTACCCTACCGATTCATTTATTTCTTCAATTTTGGTACCATACCAAACACATTAAAAAGATTGGTTTTCTAGAAAACATACTGGTTTCTCCCTCCCATCATAGGGTACATCATGCTATCAACCCTGAATATATGGACAAAAACCATTCACAAATATTCATCATTTGGGATAAATTGTTTGGTACTTTTCAAGCGGAATTAGAAAGTGTTCCACCTGTTTTTGGAATCACACGACCAGCTAGAACATGGAATCCAATACGGATTAATTTTCAGCATCTATGGTTACTCATTACCGATGCTTGGCGCGCCGAAAACTGGAAAGATAAGTTTACCATTTGGTTTAAACCAACTGGCTGGCGTCCAGAAAATTTTGAAGAAAAATATCCCGTAACAAAAATTACTAATGTCTATGATTTTGAAAAATACGGTGTTCAACATTCTAAAAAACTGATGTACTGGTCGCTTTTTCAAGCTATTATGACGTTGTTATTGATTAGTTATATGTATAATTCTATCGCAATAATAGGTTTACCAAATGTATTTATTTACGGAGCATTCATCTTCCTTACGGTTTACAGTTACACGGAACTAATGGACACGAGTAAAACTTCTGTATTTTGGGAAGGTATCCGTTTTATATTTGGAATTGGACTTATTTTTTATTTTGGAGATTGGTTTGGCATGAATCAACTCTTTCCTTTTGCCAGTTCTATTATCGGCGGTTACCTAGTATTATCCTTGGCTGTAACAGTTTATTTTGTCAGCATTAATTTTGAAAAAGAAACAATGATTGTAGCTCAATCTTAAAACAGAACAATGAAAAGTACCCTAATATTAAAAAGTTTCATTGGATTTAGTATAGTCTATCTTTTGATAATTCTTTTTGAAAAAGAAGAAATTGCCTGGTTTTTGAAACCGCTTTTATTGCCATTTCTAATTCTGGCTGTTTATATTAGTGAAAGATTTAGTACCAAAAATATTCTTTTAGCAGCTTTGACTTTGTCGTGGATTGGTGATATAATTTTGATGTTTGCTGACAAAGGAGAATTGTATTTTATTGCAGGATTGATTGCCTTTTTACTTTCACACATTTCTTATATCATACTCTTTAGTAAACAATTAAGGATCTATATAAAGAAAAGTAAAATCATTTACTGGATAGGAGTTACAGCAATTGCCTTATATTTAATTGTAATGATGCTGATTTTGTTACCAAGTTTGGGTCACTTAAAAGCCCCTGTTTTTGTATACGCACTAACAATTTCAATTATGTTGTTATTTGCTCTTAAAGGATTTTTAAACTGGCAAAAACCTGCCAGTATATATATTTTAATAGGAGCCATCATTTTTGTCGCTTCAGATAGTATTTTGGCCTTTGATAAATTCTATACACCGTTGCAATACAGTTCTTTCTTGATTATGGCAACTTATTTAATTGCACAATATTTAATTGTAACTGGCATTTTGAAACTAAACAAAAAAAAGTAGCATTTCCATAAGAAAATGCTACTTTGGTATTAGATATTTTTCAATTAATGAGGTAATTTATTTTTCAATAAACCATATAAATAAGTTCCCAAAAGAGCCCCAAAAAGAACTATAAGAACGGTCCAAAAACCAGCGCCAAGCAAGATGAATATAGGACCAGGACAAGAACCTACTAATGCCCAACCCAAACCAAAAAACAAGCCGCCAATCCAGTAGCGAGCAGATCCTTTTTCTTTATTGGGAATTTCTATAGATTCTCCTTTGATGTCTTTGATATTATTTCTTTTTATGATTTGAATCCCAATAATTCCTGTCAATATAGCCACCGAAATAATTCCGTACATGTGAAAAGATTGAAACTGAAACATTTCATAAATTCTATACCAAGAAACAGCTTCGGATTTTGTTAAAACAATTCCGAAAATGAAACCAACCGCTAAAAATTTTATACTATTTTTCATTTATATATGAGAATTAATTTAGGATTAAAGGAAGTAAAAAATGAGCCATAATAAGACCCCCAATAAAAAAACCGATAACCGCTTTTAAAGAAGGTAGTTGTAAATTACTCAAGCCTGAAATTGCATGTCCTGAGGTACATCCACCGGCATAACGGGAACCAAAACCAATCAAAATACCACCAATAAGCAGTATACAAATACTTTTTGGGGATTCTAAAATAGCTGTTCCAAAAAGTGCATCCGGCATTAATTTTCCGTGTGGAGCATCGATCCCAAGTTGTGCTAATTGTGCAATTGTTTTAGGATTAATGTCCACATTTGAAGCATCACTCATGAAATGAACGGCGACAAATCCACCTAACATAGCTCCAAGAACGACTACTAAATTCCAGCGTTGTGCTTTCCAATCAAAATCAAAAAACGATACTCGTTTGCCTAAACCTGCAATAGAACAAAGCGATCTTAAATTAGAAGACATTCCGAAAGACTTCCCAAAATAAATAAGTGCTAACATAATAAATCCTATCAGTAAACCAGAAACATACCAAGGCCATGTTTGAAAAACTATATCCATATTCTATTTATTTAATTTCTGCAAATATAATAAGCATTGTTACATACTTGTAAATAAAAATTGGCTAAAGCCCAAACATAATAATTTACGACAACAAAAACCGTTATAATGCGGGTTCTGATTATATTTGTATTATCAAATCAAGATTAAACACAGAAAAATTTAAACTATGAAAAATACACTAGTTATATTTATCCTCTTCATTACTTTATCGGGGTGTACGAGTACAAAATCTACATTACAAAATACCGACGACAATGCTCCAGACTTACAACTCACACAGAAAAATACATTTATTATAACTGAATATAGCACGGATAAAAAATACGGATACAATAAAGATTATCCTGTCAATATTTTTTTTAATAACACCAACAACGAAACCATTAATCAAGAGCGTTTTATAAATGCACTTGCTGGACCTAGAGGAGAAAAAATCAACTTTACAAAACTAGAAAGTTGTTGCCCTTTTCCAACTAAGCGAAGTGACATGGGTGCAGGTCTCCTTGATGTTTATGAATTAAAATGGGATGGACAAAAAAAACCTATACTATTATATCTAAATATTTATGAAAAAGGAGTCATCAAAGTTCCTGTAGGTCTTACTTTAAAAAAATAATGAATTTCTGTTACTTTACTATTTAGAATTACGTTTTATAAAAAAGAATTAGCATAGTAATTTTATTAAAATCCTTTTAAAAACTTTATGATTTCATCAATTTAAAATAAATCATAACTACATTTGCAAACTGAAAACACACACTATGAATATTCAAAATATCCCACAAATCAAACATACTGACAGCGGTAATTTCTTTTTACTTGCGGGTCCTTGCGCTATTGAAGGCGAGACAATGGCTTTACAAATTGCTGAAAAACTAGTAGGAATTACTAATGATTTAAAAATACCTTTTGTTTTTAAAGGATCCTTTAAAAAAGCAAATCGCTCTAGAATTGATAGCTTTTCTGGAATTGGAGATGAAAAAGCTTTAAAAATATTGAGAAAAGTTTCAGAAACATTTAATGTCCCAACTGTAACGGATATTCATACCAATGAAGATGCTGCAATGGCGGCACAATATGTTGATGTGCTACAAATTCCAGCTTTCTTGGTAAGACAAACTGACCTTGTAGTAGCTGCGGCTAATACTGGTAAAGTTGTAAACTTAAAAAAAGGACAATTTATGAGTCCCGAAAGCATGAAACATGCTGTTCAAAAAGTATTGGATTGCCAAAACACAAATGTAATGGTGACAGATCGAGGTACCATGTTTGGATATCAAGATATGATTGTAGATTTTAGAGGCATACCTACTATGCAACAATATGCTTCAACTGTTCTAGATGTTACGCATTCTTTACAACAACCAAATCAAACTGCAGGTGTCACAGGTGGCCGACCAGACATGATAGAAACTATTGCGAAAGCCGGAATTGCTGTAGGAGTTGATGGAATTTTCATTGAAACTCATTTTGATCCTGCAAATGCAAAAAGTGATGGCGCAAATATGTTGCATTTAGATTATTTTGAATCGCTTATGGTTAAACTTGTTGCCATAAGACAAACCATTAATAACTTTTAATTTAGAAAATTTCAATCATTGAAAAAAATAGCATTATACATCGCAATCGTAGCATTTTCAAGTATACAAATTGTAAATGCACAGCAAGACGAAAAGATTCAAGAAAGGTATACCGCTCATAATAAGGGTAAATTTTTTGTTTCATGGGGAGGTAATAGAGATAGCTATACCAAGTCTGATGTTACCTTTAAAGGAAAAGATTACAATTTCACATTAGATAATATTACTGCTGATGATAAACCGAAAGGTTGGCATATTGACTATTTGAATCCTACAAGAATGACTATCCCGCAAACTAACCTCAGGTTAGGTTATTTTATAAACGATCATTACAGCATTGCAATTGGAGTAGACCACATGAAATATGTCATGACACAAGAGCAAACTGCAAATATCTCGGGTACTATTTCAGCTGGCACTCCTTATGATGGTGTTTATAACAATAGTCCAATTGTTTTATCAAAAGATTTTTTAATGTACGAACATACAGATGGTTTAAATTATGTTAACACAGAATTTTCTCGACACGATGACATTTCTAAATTATTTAAAATTAAGAACACAGATAAAATTCAAGTTAATGTAACAGAAGGTTTAGGTCTTGGACTACTATATCCTAAAACCAATACTACATTATTAGGAAAAGAAAGACATGATGATTTTCATGTTTCAGGCTTCGGTACTTCACTTAAAGCAGGATTAAATGTTACTTTTTTTAAACATTTTTATATTCAAGGAGAATTAAAAGGAGGATATATTAATATGCCGGATATTAGAACAACAAAAAGCGCTGAAGATAGTGCATCACAGAATTTTTTCTTTTTTCAAAGAATCATTGCATTTGGAGGGATTTTTAAAGTTTAACATTACATTAATATCCAACACATAAGCTATCAAATTGATAGCTTTTTTTTTGCAAACAATTTTCAATTCAATACATAAATTTATGACCATTATTAAATTTTATTATTTAAATTTATAAATCGTTTTACTTTATAAAATTTAAGACAAATAAAATAAAAATCCTCAATGTACAAGGAAACAATCCATGAAGCTTCATCAAGAACAAATTATCATTTTGACAATTTTTTTAATATCTCAGCTGATTTCATATGCATTGCTGGTTTTGATGGATATTTCAAAAGAATTAATCCTGCAGTTTCAAAATTATTAGGTTTTACAGAAGAGGAGTTGTATGCCAGACCAATTAGTAGTTTTGTATACGCTCCCGACCTGCAAATTACTATAGAAACTAGAGAAGAAGTTTATAAAAACAACCCACTTTTAAATTTTGAAAACCGCTATTTAACTAAAAGTGGCGAAATAGTTTGGTTATCTTGGACATCAATGCCTGTTCAGTCGGAGAAATTAGTGTATGCCATCGCAAAAAATATCACTCATAAAAAAAAGGTTGAAGAAGAGCGCAATTTACTCCTTACTAATCTTACGCAAATTAATAAAGAACTAACTCTGTTGTCTCACAAAACATCGCATGATTTAAAATCTCCCATAAATAACATGCTCTCGGTTTTCAGTCTTATTGATGTCTCAAAAATAAATGATCCTGAAACATTAGAATTAATAAATATTCTAAAACAAACTAGTGAAAATTTAAAGCAAACTCTAAATGAGTCAATTGATGATTTAGTAGACAAAACAAATATTAATACAGCAATTGAAGAAATCAATTTAAAAGAATCCCTTACTGAAGTTCTTGAATCTATAAGTTCCTTAGTAAATGATTCCAAAGCAGCAATTCATATTGACTTTTCAGAATTTGAAAATGTAATATTTAATAAAGCATATATAAAAAGTATTTTTTTGAATTTAATAACTAATTCCATAAAGTATGCTAAGCCTAATCAATCGCCCGTAATAACTATTAATTCTAGAAAAATAAATGGAGTACACCAATTAATTTTTGCTGATAACGGAGTCGGTTTTGATATGGATAAAGTAAAAGATAAAATTTTTGGACTATATGAAAAGTTCCATAGTAATATTGATAGTAATGGAATAGGATTGTATTTGGTTTACAATCACATTACCAGTTTAGGCGGAAGAATTGCGGTAGAAAGTAAAATAAATGAAGGCGCCACATTTATTATTTCATTCAAATATTGAAAAAAAATAATTGTGACACCTTCACAAAGATTAAAATTATTTAGCTATTCCATTTTGATCCATTAAGTATACTAGTGAAGCCATAGCGGCAGCTCCTAGTTCTAACTCTCTTTTATGAACTGCATCAAAAGTATCATTAGACGCATGATGATGATCAAAATAACGTTGTGAATCTGGCTGTAACCCCACTTTTACAATGTGTTTTGATTGCAATGGACCTATGTCAACACCAGAATGACCTTTGACAAACTTATGTATTAAAAAAGGTTCAAATAAAGATCCCCAACTTTTTATCTGATTAAAATTAACCTCATCGGCATCAATTGAGAAACCTCTTGGAGAAAATCCACCCGAATCACTTTCTAAAGCAAAAATATGATTTTCCTTGTTTTTGCTAGATAGAATTTGATATTCCTTACCGCCTTTAACACCGTTTTCTTCGTTCATAAATAAAACTACTCGCAAGGTATTTTTTGGTTTATACCCAATATTCTTGAAGATATTTAATACTTCCATACTTTGCACACAACCTGCACCATCATCATGAGAACCGTCTCCTAGATCCCAAGAATCAAGATGCCCACCTACAAGCATAATTTGTTCTGGATGTTCTGTACCTGTCATCTCGCCTACCACATTATAGGACAGTACATCGTCAAAAGTTTCACAAGATTGTTTTAAATAAAAACTAGCATTCGGATTGGTTTTTAAACTTTTACTTAAAAGTTCGGCACCGTTTGTACTTATTGCGGCAGCAGGGATTCGTTGTTCCTTGGCAATATCTCCGTAATTAGTAGCGCCGGTATGCGGTAAATCGTCTAAACGCAAGTTCATAGATCTCACAATAACTGCCAAAGCACCCAGTTTTCCTGCCTCTCTAGCACCAGATGATCTTTGGTCTACACAACCACTGTATGCTTTAAAAGTCTCTACAAACTCAGGATTCATGGGTCTATTAAAAAAAATAATTTTTCCTTTTACTTTCGCTTCGCCAAGTGCTGCAAGTTCTTCTAAGCTCTTTACTTCAATTACGTTGGCTTGCAATCCTTTTTTTGGAGTCGCTACAGATCCTCCCAAAGCACAAATAGGAAAACTAATTTTTTGTTTCCCTAGTTGTAAATAGCCTATTTCTTTCTCGCCTCTCACCCATTTTGGCACCATTACCTCTTGCAGGTACACTTTATCTAATCCTAATGTTTCTAATTGCGCTTTTGTATATAAAACGGCTTTCTCAGCTCCTGCAGAACCCGATAATCGGGAACCAATAGCATTTGACAAGTGGTCAAGCCAAGGATAACACTTGGCATTAGTTAAAGATGATTTGTATATATCTTTTAAGGTTTGTTCTTCTTTTGATTGTGCAAAGAGACTACACGTAGCCATAAAAAGTGACGCAACAACAATTGATTTTTTCATAATGAATTTAGACTTTCTAAGAATTCTTAATTATAATTTAGGTTTTGGTTTTCGTTGCAATTTCGTAATTCCAAACGAATAATGTTAGAGTAATTTAAAAAAAGTAAATTTTATGTTGTTTCAGGATTATTTGTTTTGTGGCTATTAAGGTCTTTTTTTAAATAATTTTCATTGGAACAGTGGGATATCGAATTCATGGATGTTTCTCATGTGTCTATTTTATAATTCGAATTTAACAAAACCACAGCAGATGATTATTTTAAATTCAATCGCTCAATTTTATTACCAATTGTAAATAATTTCATCTCATTTTCTAAAACACTAAACTCATCTTTCAAAACGCTTTGAATAATTTTTCCGTTTTTTAAAAGCATTATTTCATCGCAAGTATCACTTAAAGTCGAAAAAATATGAGACGATATTATAATTGATTTCCCCATCTCTTTGAGTTTTTGGATTATTTCAATTATGATTATATTACTTTGAATATCAACACCATTAAAGGGTTCATCTAAAATAATAACTTTATTTTCTTGCAATAGTAAAGCTGTTAATGCCAGTTTTTTTTTCATTCCTGTTGAATATTTTACTGCATATTCATGTAGTGGTAAATCAAAAATATTTCTTTCACCCAAATCAGTAATCGAAATATTTCTAGCATTGCATAATAACTTGATGTACTCATTACCGGTTATTTTTGAAAAAAAGTAAGGTTCTGTTTGTAAATATCCTAAATGATTTTTTAGCAATCCAAATTCATATTTTACTATTCCTTCATTATTTTCTAATCCAGCTATACAGTTAAATAAGGTTGTTTTTCCTGCCCCATTTTCTCCAACTATTCCATACACTTTTCCATTCAAAAAATTTAAATTTATGTTTTCTAAAACTATTTTAGATCCGTATGATTTTGATAAATTTTCAATACTAATCATTATAATATCTCTTTTAATTTTTTAAGTGACTGCATGTATAAATAGGGAGTAATAAACAATAATAATGGTGG
>NZ_QKNZ01000136.1:0-6047 GCF_014156605.1 Flavobacterium sp. SOK18b | reverse complement strand
GCATTATAGTTGTTATCATTAATTATATTAGACATCTTTCAATAATCAACTTAAAAAGTAAACTGTCATTTCACAATCAAATTATAAACAAGGGAAACTCTCTGGTTTTGGCAACAAATGTAAAAGGAGAGGTTGTTTTTTGTAGCGAGAATATAGTTTCTATTTTAGGATATACTGTAGAGGAAGTATTGGGTTATGGATATTGGGAACGCACTGGTGACTATGATTTATATAATGAAAAAGAAATTCAAGACTTTATAGATGATAAAATATTTGTAAGAAAATTAAAGTGTAAAAATGGAGAATACAAATACATTCAATGGAATGATAAAAAATTCTCAAATAATTTAATCATAGGAATTGGCCAGGATGTTACAAAAGAAGTTCTGATTCAAGAGCAATATAAAAATGCAATTGAAGGGGCTATTGATTTAATTTATGAAGTGGATTATAAAGGTTATTTAACTTTTGTTAATGATTTTACAATCAAATCTCTGGGTTTTGATTCAAATGAACTCATTGGACAGCATTTTTCCAAATTCATACATACTGACTATTTAAATGAAATAGTTCAATTTTACTCTAGATTAGATAAATTTGAAAATCATTTCCCTACTATTGAGTTTCCTTTATTCAAAAAGAATCAGAAAAAAATATGGATCTCTCAAAAAGTAACAGTCCGAAAAAATAAAGATGGAAAAATAGTAGCTTTCTCTGCAATTGCGCGAGACATTACAGTACTAAAAAACATTAAAAAAAATACAAAAATAAGACATAAAAAAGTAAACGAATATAACAGAACAATTACACAATTGTCTACTACCAATTTTAGCAGTTATATCAATTTAGAAACTCGATTAATGAAAGTATTAGAAACTGCATCTATCGTTTCTAAATGCGATCGCGTGAGTTACTGGAAATATGAAAAAGACCAAATTAAGTGTCAAAATTTATACAATTTAGAAAGCCAAACTTTTGATAAAGGTACTATATTAGAAAAAAAAGATTATCCTATTTACATTGATTCCATTCAAAGTAAGAAACAAATCTGTGCATCCAATGTTTTTAAAAAGCATGAATTATCAGAGTTTATAGAAGAGTATTTTTTAGTATTAAATATAAAATCTGTACTCGATATTCCATTTTTTATTGATGGTGATTTAATAGGAATAGTATCTTTTGAAACCATAAAAAATAAAAGAAAATGGGATAATGAAGATATCAATTTTGCAAGAGCAATTGCAGATATCATATCATTGACATTAATATCACAAAGTAGATTTGAAACAGAAAAAAAATTAGAGTATAAAAGTGAATTACTATCTGCAATGACACTTTGTACTGAAAAGTTTTTAAAAAGTAATAATATCGATGCTATTTTCTCTGATGTCTTAGTGATTATGGGGAAAGCAACAAAATCACACAGAACTTATTTTTATGAAAATAATGATATAACAAAAACGATCAGTCAAAAATACAGATGGATTATAGAAAATGACACATTAAATGAAGTCAATCAAAAACTACAGGAGCTGCCTCATGAATATTTTGAAGAATTACTAACTCCCTTGTTATCCAATAGTATTTACACTGCTGTAGTACCCCAAATTGAAAACACATCTCTCCGACAGAAATTAGAAAGTATTAACGTTTTTTCCATCATTCTTTTTCCAATTTTTGTGCGAGATAAATTTCACGGTTTCATTGGTTTTGATGACACCGAGACTGAAAGATTTTGGTCTGATGATGAAATAAATATTTTGCAAACATTAGCTCAAAACATTAGTTTTTCATTGGAAAGAATTACAAATGAAAATGCAATTTATGAAAGCGAAGAAAAATTCAGGTTGCTTGCCAATAATATTCCAGGAACTGTTTACCTCTCTAATTATGATGCAAAAAGTACAAAAATTTATATAAATGATGAAATAGAGAATCTTACAGGTTATGACAAATCAGATTTCTTAAACAATAAAGTTTTATTTATAGATTTGATTCATCCGGATGATAAAATTAAAACTATTGAAGCCCAAAAAAAAGCGATCGACTCAAAAAAACCAATTCACCTTACCTACAGAATTATTCATAAAAAAAACCATATTGTATGGGTTGAAGAGTTTGGCGATACTATTTACAAAAACGGAAAAATTGCATTTATTGAAGGTATATTTATTGATATCACCGAAAGAAAACAAGCCGAAACAATTGTTAAAGAAAAAGAACTTGCCGAAGCAGCAAATAAAGCTAAATCAGATTTTTTGGCAAATATGAGCCACGAAATAAGAACTCCCTTAAACGGTATTATAGGTTTTACTGATTTGTTAATGAGTACAAATCTAGGTGAAACTCAGGGAAAATACATGACCACAATAAGTCAATCAGCACATTCATTACTAAATATTATTAATGATATTCTTGATTTTTCTAAAATTGAAGCTGGAAAACTCGAGTTGTATTTTGAAATTTGCAATTTAAAAGATATGCTTTTGCAAGTTTTTGATTTGATACACTATGAAGCAAACCAAAAAAAACTACACCTAGATTTAATTGTAGACAAAGACATTCCTTTACATTATTTGATAGACAGTGTTCGATTAAAGCAGGTACTTATCAACTTACTTGCCAATGCAGTAAAATTTACTGATACTGGATCAATAAAATTAATTGTTTCTGCAGTAAAACCTATAAGTAACGGATACGCAACAATTCGTTTTGCAGTAGTTGATACTGGTATTGGGATATTAGAAGAAAATAAAAAGAAGATCTTTAAGGCTTTTTCACAAGAAGATGGATCCACTACTAGAAAATTTGGAGGTACAGGACTTGGATTAACAATATCCAATCAATTATTAGGTCTTATGAACAGTCAATTAAAGCTAGAAAGTGCTGTCAATGCAGGAAGTACTTTTTATTTTGACCTGAAGTTAAAAGTTACTGATAACGTCATTAAACATAAACATTTAGTAAAAAATAGCCCTAATATTAATAACAATCCCAAATTAGTAAACGATTTAAATATTAAGGTAATACATATTTTGATAGCAGAAGATAACAAAGTAAATATGTTACTCTTAAAAACCATTTTAAAAAATGAACCCTATCAAATTCAAATCCATGAAGCAATCAACGGTTTAGAGGCTGTTAAAAAATTTGAAAACACTCCAATTGATATTATTTTTATGGATATTCAAATGCCTATCATGAATGGATACGAAGCCTCTCAATGCATTAGAAACTTACAAAATGGAAAAACAGTTCCTATAATAGCCATAACTGCAGGTACAGAAAAAGAAGAAAAAGAAAAATGTATTGCTTCTGGGATGAATGATTACATATCAAAACCAATTATAAAAGGAATAATAGGCGACACTATTACAAAGTGGATAATCCAAAATAAAAAGTAATGTTGCTAATGTTAAAATAATATGTAATTTTAAATTTTAAATCAATCAACTAAAAAAATAATTTATGAAATGGAGTGGCAGACGTCAAAGCGAAAATTTAGATGACAGAAGAGGAATGTCTTCAGGAGGAAAAACTATAGTAGGAGGAGGTATTTTAGGTATTGTAATATTATTATTAAATACTTTTGGTGGCGAAAATGCACAAATGTTGACTCCCATTCTTGAGCAAATGAATCAAGGCCAAAGTGCTCCCACTGAACAAAGAGCACTCACACCAGAAGAGCTAAAAGAAAAAGAATTTATAAACTTTCTCGTTGTAGATAATGAGGATGTTTGGAAAAAAATATTTGAAGAAAATAATAGAAAGTATGAAAATCCAGCGGTAGTTCTTTTTTCAAATTCTGTAGACACTAAATGTGGAAGCGCAACGTCAGCATCGGGACCATTTTATTGTCCTGCGGACCAAAAAGTATACATGGATTTATCTTTTTTTGAAGAACTAAAAACTAAGTTTGGTGCTCAAGGTGGCGATTTTGCTACTGCATACGTAATTGCACATGAAGTTGGACATCACATACAAACACTACTAGGAACTTCGGCCAAAATGAGAGAAATGCAGCAAGGAAAAAGTGAGGCAGAAGCTAATAAACTATCTGTAGCATTAGAATTACAAGCAGATTTTTATGCGGGAGTTTGGACCCATTATAATCAAAAAATGAATAATTTTCTTGAAGAAGGAGATATTGATGAAGCTTTAAGCGCTGCACATGCTGTTGGTGATGATGCTATTCAAGCCAAAATGCAGGGGCATATTGTTCCGGAATCCTTTACTCATGGAACTTCGGCTCAAAGAAAAGCTTGGTTTATGAAAGGTTACAAAACTGGCGATATCAAACAAGGTAATACTTTTGAAGAAATTAATTAATACATTATGGCATGTAGTATTGCAACTGCATGCCATATTTTTTCTATTGGACTTGATCCAAAAATAAATTGGCAGGTTTGACTCAAAAATGTTCTTATTCGTGAAAAGAGCATCATTTTTAAGGAATTGTTATCTAATTATTGTTTTCATTTTCATCATTATATAGTGTTTTCACAAGCAACAAAGTGATTAAAAAGCCTATACAAAACCCTCTTTGTGCTGTAAAACAGTACTTTACACAAGTATCTTGAACAAAGAAAACCTATCAATCAAGAGATATCCAAAATAATGACATACCTTTGCACCAAATTAAAGGAGCAAAATATATAAATGTGTTTGCTTCGTAAATACAATTTATGTCATTCAATTCATTAGGTTTATCTGATTCTTTACTCAAAGCAATCAGCAAAAAAGGGTACACTACCCCATCTCCAATTCAACAAAAAGCAATACCTCCCATACTTAAAGGCCAAGATGTTTTAGCATCTGCTCAAACTGGAACAGGAAAAACAGCAGGTTTTACGCTCCCAATATTGCAATTGTTGTCTCAAACACAACCCGTTCGCAATCGTCCAATTCGATCGTTGATATTAACACCTACTAGAGAATTAGCAGCTCAGATATTAGCAAATATCAAAGAATACAGCGAATTTTTAGATTTAAAAAGCACTGTTATTTTTGGTGGAGTAAATCAAAATCCACAAGTAACGCAATTACGTCAAGGCATTGATATTCTGGTAGCAACACCAGGAAGACTTATTGACTTGCACAATCAAGGTTTGATTTCACTTGCAAAAGTGGAAATTTTAGTTCTTGATGAAGCAGATAGAATGCTGGATATGGGATTTTTACGTGACATTGAAAGAGTACTAAAAGTTTTACCTCAAAAAAGACAAAACTTACTTTTCTCTGCAACTTTTTCAAAAGATATTAAAAAACTAGCGATGGGAATTCTTCAAAATCCTATTCAAGTTGAAGCAACTCCAGAAAATACCACTGTAGATGCCATAACCCAACTCATTTATCCTGTTGCGAAAGAGAAAAAAACAGAATTAATCATAAAGCTGATTACCGAAGGGAACTGGAAACAAATTTTAGTGTTTACAAGAACCAAGCAAGGCGCTAATAAACTAACTGAGTTTATGAATGAAGCTGGTATTAAAGCAGCTGCAATTCACGGTAACAAAGGTCAAGGCGCTAGAACAAAAGCTTTAGAAGGTTTTAAAAATGGAAGTTTAACGGCTCTTGTTGCAACAGATATTGCTGCTCGTGGATTAGACATTCCATTATTACCGCATGTTGTAAATTTTGAATTACCTAACATCCCAGAAGATTACGTTCATAGAATAGGTAGAACAGGTCGTGCTGGTGCAAATGGTAAAGCAATTTCATTGTTTAGTCCTGATGAGACTGTTTTTTTAAGAGATATCGAGAAATTAGTTGGGTTAACAATCCCAAAAGAAAACATAAAGGGTTTTGAACCAGATCCAAACGCCTCAAAAGAGCCTATAAAACAAGGACAAGGTAGAACGCAACGTTTTTCTGCACCCAAACAACCTAAAGTGGATTCAGCCAAAAAAACAAACAATTTGGGAAATAGACGTACTACTAGCTCAAACAACGATAGACGTGTAAATAGGTAATTATTGTAAGTGAAAAACCTGTAATTATTAAAAAAATAAAGACCGTAAATCAAAACATGATTTTACGGTCTTTTT
>NZ_QKNZ01000135.1:0-545 GCF_014156605.1 Flavobacterium sp. SOK18b | reverse complement strand
TTAGCATCTATACTCAATGGACCACTTGTTACTGGTGTTACATCGGTATTAGCTGGTGACGCTGGTACGCCATTAACCGTATCGTTTGATGTTACATTACCGCCTGTTGGTGGAAATGTAATGTTATTGGCAACAATGATATTGTTTACTACAACCGTTACTGTAGCTGTGGTACAGTTTGCAGGTGTCATTCCTGTTTGACAAATTTCATAAACGATAGTGTAGGTACCACTTGGTGTGTTTGGTGCTACTGTTACATTTCCAGCAGCATCTATACTTAATGGCCCATTATTTACTGGTGTCACAATAGTATTTGTCATGGTTGCAGGTGCTCCATTTACACTATCATTTCCTAACACATTCCCTCCTGTTGCTGTAAAAGTATCATTACTCGCAATTAATGGATTTACATAATTAACTGTGGCGGTGGCTGTTGTACAATTTACTGGTATTGCTCCTGCTTCACAAATTTCATACTTGATGGTGTACATACCATTTGGTGTGTTTGGTGCCACTGTTAAATTTCCATCTGCATCAATACTCAA
>NZ_QKNZ01000134.1:0-16513 GCF_014156605.1 Flavobacterium sp. SOK18b | reverse complement strand
TTTAATTTATTTTGTAAGAAAATTTAGATATTTTTTTGTTTAAATGGTAAAATGCTACGATACTGCCATTTAAATTTTGAGCACTTTTAAAAATTTTGATAGTTGCGGGAAAAATAAAAAAGCCTGCAAGAAAAAAAATGTAGTCTTTAAATCCTCGCTCGCAGCATTTTGTCCGTTTTTATAAAAAATCTGCAATATAAACCATTTGCCTTCGACTTTAAAGTGGCTTTCAAAGCCACTTTAAAGTAAAAGCTAAGAATTCATTTTCTTTTTTTAACCAGTTTTAAAAAAAATTATTTAAATGAAATTTTATTAGTTGTTTCTCTTTTTTTCTCATCGATGATTTTTGTATATATCTGCGTTGTCTTTATGTTTTTGTGCCCCAGCATTTTCGATACCGTAAAAATGTCGGTACCTGCTGCCATCTGCAATGTTGCATACGTATGACGAAAGCAATGAAATGTAATATGTTTCTCAATTGATGCGTCGTTAACCCATATAGGCAGCAACCGGTCAACATCCCATTTTTTTAAATCATAAAAGACTCTCTTATATTGATCCACTTTTTCACCTAAAAACTCGAATGCTTCGGGGGATATAGGAAGGGTTACTGGTCGATCAGTTTTTTGCTGCTTAAATCTTATGTAATATCCTTCACTTTTACTGTATTGTACTTCTTCCCATGTAAGTTTTGATATATCGGAATAGCGCATGCCTGTGAGCAGAGAAAAAAGACTGACACGTTTTACAATTTCCTTTTTACAAGGGGTTTTAAATAGCCTTACAGCTTCTTCCATGGTTAGAAAATTCCTTTGAGACTCTTGTTCCTTTATGCTTTCAACCGCAGCATTAACATCCGTTTGAAGTAATCCTTTTTTGTAAGCTTTTCGAAGAGTAGCTTTGATCTTATTGAAATAAGTTAAAGCTGTATTCTGAGCTAAAAACTTACCCTTTTTCCTGATACATTTTGCCTTTAAGAGATACTCCCTAAAATCTTCTATAACAGTCACATCGATATCCTGTATCAGTAAATCCTCATTTTTAAGAAAATTTTCAAAGTGGATAATGGCATAAGTCCAGATATCACCGTTATTACCCGTTTTATGCTCTGCAACAAGCTTGAGATACTGCAGAAATGATTTTTCGCCAATCTCTTTAAGACGAAGTTGCTCTAACTCAAAAGGATTGTAGATCTGTGACTTATTTACTTCATTAAACCTATTTGCACAGATAATTTCAGCTTTATAGAGATTCTCAGAATTCATAGTCTTGTCAACATTATTTTTTGGTTTAGGAACGAGGTATAAACTTAAATACTCCCTACGGTAAAGTTTATGAGTCTTAGGATTGTAAACCGGAGGGAAAAAATCAAGATATAGTGTAATCTTACCACTTGGCAGCATCCTTTTTCTTAGCGTAACATTTATATTTTTCATCTTCCCGCAGCATTAAAAATTATATCAATATCCTGTTTGGATACACAGGTGAATTTTCCAACGGAATATTTTACTATACCCTGCCGTTGAATCAATAGATAGAGCGCTCCTGAAGAAATATTATACTTCTGTTGAATTTCCGTTATAGTATAGCAATTGTCAAAACCAGGAAATTGCTGTCCAGTTTTCAAGGTCACATCCTGTATAGGAATTGCAAAAAAAGCTTCAAGATCGCATCTGCGGATAACAGTTCGTTTGCCAAACTTTGCAATGTCCAGCTGTCCATTGTTAACTAACCTGTAAAGCGTACTTCTGCTGATTCCAAAAAGAAGGGTTGCCTGAGTAATTTTTAAAAACTCAAGAGGCTTTATTTTTTCCAAATCTGTGTTTAAAAGCTGAACGATCTCGTTATTGCTTTTTTCTACTTTTCCTTTGCGTACCAGTGATTTATAACCACGGCTGTTGCAAATGTGCGAACAATACCGTGTGCGCGTTGTTCTGGCTGTGAACTGTTTTTTGCAGTGCTCACAAATTCTGATAACCTCAATGTTAGAACTCATAATGTGACTAATTTTGTGTCCCATTGTGTCTATGTGTCTCTCTGTGTGTCATAATTTCGCCAAAAAAAAATCCAACAAGGAAAATTATTTTCGTGGTACAATAATGGTACAAAAAGGAACAAACTATCTGCAAATAAAGCTAAATAAACAGAAAGAAGAATCCCAGTTAAAATGCCGTTTTATGACATTTTAACTGGGATTCTTTGTTTTATTTTGTGATGTTTTGTGAAACCTATTTTCCGATGCAATATCTAATTTATCAGTATTTGTAAGGCTTTAGCAGGGTAGAGGTGTACAAAAAGAGTACTCAATATAGTAAAATACAAATTTGTAAAGGCAGTAAAAGAAATTGTAGCTATTTAAATTGGAGAATAATTTCTTCAAAATCCTCCTTTATAAACTCCCAATACTTTCCTTTAAAGCAAATTGGATTAAAATCTTCATCAGCTTGTTCAAAGGATGTAAAGTTTTTAATTATTAAATCTTTGTCATGTGAATAAGGATATCTTTGCTCGTGTAAATCTAACATTTGGCATAAATCATGAGACCGAAGTAATTCATGTAGATCCCAAAAGTCTTTTTTTCTCCCTCCTCTCTGAATAACTTCTAACTTCATGGCGATAATTTCTTCAATAGTTGCCATTCTGATACCATCAACTTCTATAGCGGGTTGGATATAATCGTCTGTGTAATACAAATCAAGTTTTACGGTATTTTCTTTATTTTCTCCAATACTATAACTTTTCCCCATTGCTGGAATAGTGTCTAAAAAATCTACATATTGAAAGTTATCTTTTAGATAAATTTCTATGGCTCTAAAATCTAGTGATCCGTAGTCAGCATCACTAAACAGATCAATATCGATAGATTCTCTATGACCCATTTGTAAACTCAATGCTGTACCGCCTACAAGTCTAAAATCATCAAAGATTTTTGATTGCATTAATTGAATCAAAATTTCTTTAAGTAGTTTATTTACAGTGAAATAGTATAACATTACGCTTGTTCTTTATTTTTATAAACAGTATAGGGTTTACGAGTATTTTGCTTAAGTGTAGACCTAATGAGTTCACTTTTATAGAAACGTTTTATTTCGTCTTTTTCAATATCATTTCCTCGTTCGAAAATTCTAAGAATTACCGCTGCACTTTGTTTCTGCCAATCAATTTTAGTGATATCTGTATCCCAAAACAACACCTTTCTTAAAAGGCTTAAGTTTGGAGTTTCTTGTTTTGTTTTACTTTTTTGTTCCTGAATATCAAAATAGGTTTGTAGTAAAGCTAGTGAGCCTTCCTCTAAACTTAGCTTTTCTTCAATTTTCAATGCCAGTGCTATATTGAGTTTCCTTCTTCCTTTTGTTATTGCGTTTATAGTTTGTGGATGCTCACCAATTGAAAGGGCAAAAGGGCGCTGTGAAATCGCTTTTTTGTTAAGTAAGCGTTCCAATACTATTCCAGGATGTATGCCTTTGTATTTTTCGATTAATGCATTCATAGTACAAATGTAAACATTTTTGTTTATATGGAGATCGATGCGGTGGTAATTGTTTTTAATCACCGCATATTTGCGGTGATTATTACCGTTATAGCAGTTTTTGTTTTCTTTTTTTTAATTTTTCAATTGTAAAATCATCTTTTATCGGTTTATTTACTGCTATAACAGTAACAAAAGATTATTTATATCAAATAAATGTTTTGTAATATCTAAATTGTTTATTTTTACCGTTGAAACAGTATAAAATGGATGATTTTTATTTAGGTGCTTTCATAAAAGACCATCGAAAAAAAGCAGGATTGACACAACTTGAACTAGCCGACTTAGCTGGAGTAGGGAAGACCACTGTTTTTGATATTGAAAAAAATAAAGAAACAGTTCGTTTGAACAATCTTTTTGCAGTACTCCGAGTGCTAAATATTAAAGTAGAATTCAAAAGTCCTTTAAATAAATAATTATGAGAAGAGCAATTGTATTTGCACACGGAAAAAGAGCTGGAATTTTAACGGAGATTGATGCTAACGACTACCATTTTGAGTATGATGAAAATTACAATGGCGAAGCGGTTTCATTGACTATGCCTACAATTCAGAAAAAATATAGTTATACATTCTTTCCACCGTTTTTTGAAGGGCTATTGCCTGAAGGTGTTATGTTAGAGGGTTTACTACGAATTGTGAAAATTGATAAGAAAGATTATTTCTCTCAACTTATTGCAACTGGAAATGATTTAGTAGGTTCAGTAACGGTTAAATTGCTGGAAGATGAATAGATGTCCTATTACATATGAATTGTGCGGTACTGCTACCTACAGTGAAAAAGGACTGCGAATGATAGCTCCTAAACTGACGTATTTAAATGATTTACCCTATACAGCTGTTGAACTTCGTCAGGAAGCCGCAAATAGAGCTAAAAAGCTATCTATTCAGGGTGTGCAACCAAAGCTTAGTGCCGCTATTTCAATAGTGGATCAAGAATTTAAAATTGTGGATCAATTTGGAACCTACATCATAAAACCACAAAATGATTTATTTCCTCAATTACCAGAAAATGAAGATGTAACTATGCGAATGGCGAAAGCGTTTGGTTTAGAAGTACCATTTCATGGGATGATTTATGGTAAAGATGGAAGTTTGTCTTATTTCATTAAACGTTTTGACCGTTACGGTAAAGGAAGAAAGTTTGCAACAGAAGATTTTGCGCAATTGACTGGGAACACAAGAGACACCAAGTATCGTTTTACGATGGAAAAATTGATTCCAGTTCTTGACGAGTACTGTTCCTTTCCTACAATTGAGAAGGCTGACTTTTTCAAAAGAATTCTTTTTTGCTATCTGACCGGAAATGAAGACATGCATTTGAAAAATTTTTCACTCATTACCAAAAATGGAAAAACAACACTAGCGCCTGTTTATGATTTTCTAAATTCTACCATAGCGATTAAAAATCCAGAAGAGGAAATAGCACTGACCTTAAAGGGAAAAAAAAGTAATTTAAAAGCAACTGATTTCATAGATTACTACGGCAAGGAAAGATTACAACTCAACGAAAAAACTATAGCAAGTATTCTAGAACAAACGAAAAAAGCAACTCCTAAATGGAAGGAGCTGCTTGAAATTTCTTTTCTTACCGATGATATGAAAGAGAAGTACTTGCAGTTGTTGGAAAGTAGGTTGGGGATGTTTTAATAATCTCAACAAAAAAATGCGGTGATTAAGTTGATCATTAACCGCATTTAATAGATGCTACTTTCTGTTTATATCTGCTATCGTTACGATTACTGGCAATTTAACTACATTACTGTTTTTTATCATATTCGATCATTTATTTAACCAATTTGACAATTATTACTAGTAGCTTTATTAAAGTACAGGATTAGACATAGAAGTTCTACCATTTGATTCTCTACCTGTTTTATGGCAATAACGTTCTTTATAATTCCAGTTTTCAAACATGGCCCATGCGCGGTAAGCTTCCAGACTATAAGGACGTTTAACGTCAAAAGGAATTTGCTGACCAGTTCTGATACAATATCCAAACTCTTGATGTTTATTACTTCTGTAATTTGAATAATTTGAAGCGTTTTTATCTGTCTCGTCAAAACTTTCTACTTGATGAAATCTGTTGTTTGATTTGACAGGTTGATGATTTGAAATGTTATTACTCTCAGGAATAAATTCTTCTCTCGTGGGTTTTACGTCTGAATCTAAAATTACATTTTCAAAGTCATTGTAATATTTTTTATTGAAAGAGCTATTTCGATATAGATTTTCTGTCACATCATATAGAATTTTTGATTCTACATACTTTTTGGTCAATCCTAGATTTGTTTTTTTAAATACTGGACGTTTTAAAAACACACATGGGTTTTCAACAATCACTCTATTAGTGTAAGCAATCGAATCAGAATATAATTTGTCTAGGCTTAATTTCGAGTTTTGAAAATAGATACCATACTCAATATTTTCAGTCATTGACTTGCCTAATAAATTTAATGAGGTTAATAAAGCCTCATTTTCATTGGCAAAGTACTTAGCATGTAAATTTTTACAATAAATAATAGCAATGTTGCTAAACTCTTTAAAGAGATCTAAATCAGCTGGAGTTAAACTGCGTTGAGTTTCTGCCTCATTTTTACCAAAAACAAGAATGATCTCGAGTTCAGGATTATTTTTCAGTTTTTTAAATATACTTTTACAATAATCATCAAGCCTAATAAAAGGGGAGAGGATGATAAGCTCTTTTTTTGCATTCCAGATGATGTCAGTTAGCTTGTCATCTAGTTGTTGTTCGGTAATGAATTCGGACATTTTAGTAATAGTTTATTATTTTAATTTCGGTGAAACTGTATTTTAATCCTACTCTTAAGATTCGAGGATTGATTCTTCCAAGTCTTCATATATTTCAAGTTCTACATTTGATGTGTCTTGAGGAATAATGAATGTATTTAATGCAGCTGTAATTCTTTCTAATCTATTTTCATAAAAAGTATGGTAATCGTTATCCCAAATACCATCATTATTTATATCTATAAAATGCGTTTTCATAGTCTCTTCTAATTCTTCATTTTTTGAATCAAATGATTTCATGTATATCGCAGGACTCTTAGCTTTTATTACATTTTTATTTAAATATCCATCTACAATTGTAATGTTGACAATATGATTTACATTAAAATATTCAACATCTGGTTTATTTTTTGCTAACCATGACTTTGGGAAAAAATGATGGTAATTTTTACTTGTAGCAATTTTTAGCCAACTATTATCAATTATCACATCTAGGTTATTATCAAATGATTTTGGTTTTTGTTTCGCATATAAACACAGGATTGCTTTATTGAACGATTTGCCAGTACTAAACCATCCATTTGCCCGAACAAAATCCTTGTTTACGGCAACTGCCCACTCGTATTTTGGTAATTCGTCTGCAATTATTTTATCAATTTTTGCAATATCCTGAACTAATTTACCTTCAACTCCGGATGAATATCTAAAACCTAATGAGGTTCTCCAAAAGAAATCCTCTAATCTCTTTTTCATAATACCACTAGGATTATTTTTGTGTTTGTAGTAAAAATAGCTAAACGGTACTAAAAGTGCATTATAGGGCAATATTCTACCAACAACAATTCCGTAACTTCTAAAGAAATCAATGCTACTTTTTATACAATTCACGGCTTCATCCCAAATATTGATAAAAGCCATCTTTTCTAATTTTAGGATGGTCTTTCTAGTACAGTCTTTTTCTAACAATATGGATATAACTTGAAGGATTGTAGCTGATGGGATTGTATCATAGTGGCTTGCACTCAGTTCTGCAGAAAGTTCTTCGTACTTAACTGATAAATCAAATATTTCTTCCTTATTTTCAAGATCGTTCTTCTTTTCAAAAATATGATAGGTTTTAGCAACCATAATTTCAAAAAGTGATAATGATTTACCACCTACATTTAACCTTGTAAAAACCTCGGTAGCAACATCTATTTGGGCATTTTTGAGATTGATAACTGAAAAAGTATAACCAGAAAGTACATTTTTATAATGGTCTAATTTTTCATGAAGTTCTTCGGGATAATTTTTAAAAATTGCGTAACCACCTTTCATTAAGTCGGTGAGCTTGATTATTTTTTCGGTACCACATTTCTCTATTTCAGTGGTTACAATATCTTCTTCTTCATCAGCCCATAAATTGATATAGATTTCTGAATAATCGGATGTTTTGCCACCTTCCTCTCCAATTTGTACTCCTTTTAAAGCAGCATACAATGAAGTTAAACGTTGTTGACCATCTAGCACATAATTTACAAATTCGCCATGCTTAGGCTCTGGTAAAACTATGTTACCAAGATTACGAACGGACCTTAATCGTTCGTTTGTTCTCCAATATATAAACGTTCCAATAGGATAACCTTTAATAATACTATCTAATAATTTTGCTGAATCTTTTATGCTCCAAACAAACTTCCTTTGAAATTGCGGTATTTTAACCTGACCTGTTTCTATTTCACTAAGAAGGTCGGTGTATTTAACTGATATATTTTGTAATGATGTACTCATAAAAGTATTTGATATAAAACATTTATTAATTATTTTGAAGATATTTTTCCCAAGTCACTAAAGGTAAGTCATCTAATAATTCCTCCATAAAGGCAATGCCTTCAGGTGTAAGCAGACCAACATAAATAAATTCACCCATTAAATGAAATTTATGAAGTTTTGCTTTGACTAAATGGGAATTATTAAAAACAGTTGAAAATGGATCTCCATTATCATTTTTTTGAAAAAAATGCTCTTTTTTCATAACAACATTTGAGCCGTTATAATCTGTTGAAGTTATCATAGCTCCTTGGAAATCATAGACGTCAAGATCGTTATAAAAAATCATATAATGCCCTTTTACAGGTTTTTCATTTTTATATTTAACTTCATGGTTTGCAACTCCTTTTAAAATATAACCTCTTTTGCAGTCTTTAATATCAATCACTTTACCTATATCCATATTAATTTTATTAATTTGAAAAATATTATTTATCGCTTCCAATCATATTTTGTTTTATCACAACCACATCTGATTTTTTGAGCGACAGTATCATAGTTATTTAAACTAACTTTAGGCTTTTTGCAATCTTGTTCAGGACAATAAAATATATTTTCCATTTCTTTTATATCAGCCCAGAAAGCTCTTAAGTCTCCAATTTTTGGGTTAAAAGGATTGTCATGGGATAGTAGATTTCCTAAAACTGAAGAGCTTGCAACCCTTTCTAGTGTTGGGTAGTGGGCTAGTAAGTCCTTGCTTTTTGTTTTTATTCTAGATTTTAGTTCATTAATCAATTCATCAGGCATCCTCTTTTCATTTACTTCATTAGGTCTAAAGCTTACTTTAACATCAAGATTGATACATATGTCTTTCAAAGTATGCTCTAAATATTGTCGTAGAGGATTTCCTAAACCATCTATTTCTGAATTAGAAATTTTATTTTCAATTTTAGCTTTGATATCGCCTTGAGATTCTTCAAAATGCGTTCCTTTTGAATCAGTCCATTTTATTTCATTAACAAGCCAACCATTTTTCCTTGCTAATGGTTTGACAAAACTTCTAAACCATTCCTCTTCGTGAGTTAATAGAATTATCTGATATTTTGAGAATCTTTCAAAAAGCAAATCTGCAAATCTCTTTCGATGATTTGAATCGAAACTTGAAATTACATCATCTAATATTATAAATTCATTTAGATTATTAAAAGCGTCTACTGATGCTAAGAAAAAAGAAATGCCAAAACAATTAAGATGTGATTCGCTAAAGTACTTCTGAGGAGGAGAAACCCAATCTCCATTATATTTGTATTCTATTGTAATACCATTAAGTTCATCTTCTTCTCCCATAGTTACAATCTTTATTTCCTGAAATGGTTCATCAGGATTCATATATTGATAGTACTCGTTTATTTTTATTGAAAAAGAATTTATGAAGTTTTCAAGTCCTTCTTTTTGAACTTTTACAAATTCATTATAAATAATTGAAAGTGAATCACTTTGTTTTTTTAGTTTTGTACGTTCTTTTTCAAGGGTTTTAATTTTTAAAAAAGCATCTTTTGATGCAGATATGTTTGCGTAAATCTCAGTAATATTATCCTTTTTAATTGCTTCTTTAACGTCTTTTATTCTAATATTAAGCTTTTCTAAAAACGAAAAATCAGAAATATTAAAAGCAATTCCTTCAGCATCATGAATTTTATTTCCAGAGGTTACTTTGACCAAACTATCAGTTTCCATTAATTTTATTTTGTCCTTGATACAGATCAAGTCTTTTTTTAGTTGATCATTTTCTGGCAATATAAATGAAGCATCTAATAACAGAAAATCAATTCTTTTAATTCTTTCAATACTGATGTTTTTAACTAACTCTTGGGCTTTTTGAAATGAAGCTAACTTCTGCGATGCTTCTTCTATTTCTTTGAGTCTTATTGCAATTTCATCACGTAAATCATCTATTTTTTTAGGCTGTAGACAAAGTGGACAGCTTTCTTTTTTATGGTACTTTTGAACTACAGTATCTCCTAATTTTAAAAGTTCTCCAATGTAAATTTTCATTATACCCTCTACATCTTCTGCTATTTTTTGAAATTCGTTAAAATAGATTTGATAATTAGAATTAATAATTTCAATTTCGGACTGAAGTCCAAAAATGGCTGTTAGATTTTTTTCAAGAAATGCGTTTTCTTTTACAAGCTTTTCATTAGTAGCAGATTTGAGATGTTTTAAAAGAGCATCTACATCTTGTATGGTTTCAACTTTAATATTTATTTTTAAAGGTGCAATTTTGGTGTTGATAATTGTGAAAAGTTCCTTTTCTTGACTTATACTTGCTTCAATCTTGTCGATTAGAATAGCTTTTTGACTTGTTATTTGACCTTCAAAATTTTGATTTTTTATTTCTGAATTAATAGAAGTGTATGCTTTTCTTAAAACTTCTTTTTTCTTAGTAACCTCAGAAAATCCAATAATATCAGATAAATATTTTAATTTATCACCCTTAGTATTGTCAACAAAATCGTTTAGGCTTTTATATCTAAGAAGTAAATTCTCCTCTTTGGAATTAATAATATATTGTTTAATCAGATCGGTCTTGACAGTAAAATCCTGTTCTAATTTTTCTTTTTTATAAAAAAGCGTTTTGGAAGTGTCAAAATCACTTTTTTTATGAAATTTCATTCCAATTTCTGAAATTACATCTTCAGTTAAAGAAGCATTTCGAAGTGCATCTTTTAATTCAATTTCTAAACCTGCTAAATGAGCTACTTTATTTGTGTAAAACCATTCAATTGAATCTGAAATACTACTTTTACCCATGCCATTATCACCATAAAGTACAATAGACTTGCTGTTTAGCTCTATTGACAGAGTTTCTTTGACACCACGTAATCCTTTTATGTCGATTTGTTTAAGCTTCATCTTGATCCTTCTCTTGAATTCGTAATTGTTCTAGTCCATTTTTGATAGCCTTATCAGTTAAAGAGTCATCTTTATAAAGTTGAGCAATTAATTGAGAAATTTTAGGATCAACATTTTTCATTGCTTCTATTGTTTCAAAAAAGTCGTTTAGAATTTCTTGACCTGATTTTACTTTCATGCTCATTTTTTTTTAATTAAAGTATTCCCAATCAATTTTAAAACTTGTTGATAATGTGTTTTTTAAAATTTCAAATCCAGTTTTGTTATTACATATTGGATAAACACCATACTTATCTACAAAATCTAGTAAAAAATAACTTTCTAAATCTTCTATTCTAAACTCCCAAATACTACGCAGCATTTCAAAGTTGATATAAGTGAATAGAAGTGGTTCTATTTTTCTATAATTAGTTAATCCAATATTTTTTGATTTTCCATCAAAATGACCAGATAATCTACTTGCAATACTATTCGTTTTTCTTTCACTCATTCCAATATACAGCAACTTTGATTTATCAAAAGGATATTGAATATCAATCGACTGACTAAAGATGAAGTATAAACCTGCAACTCCATTTAATGGTTTTATATTACTTAATTCAAATATTTTTGGACTATCAAAATATATTGTAATTTCATTACTCATCCTTAAAACGCATTAAATTTATCCCCTAAATAATGCTTCAAATTATATTTTTTAGTAGTATCCAAAGCTCTTTCTAAACAAATGAATTTTTGCTCCGTATTGGTTTTAAAATAATCTACCGTATCTAAATCAATGCTAACATCTAAACAAATTAGAGTTTCTTTTTCATCATCAAAAGCTAAGATAATCTCGTTCTTTTTGAATTGTGGTTGTACTTCCGTCTTGTAATTTAATGAGAAGTTATTTTTGAGTAATATCTCGGTCATAAGTTCTTCCTTATTGAAGGCATTGACTAACTGGCTTTCTTTATCGGCAATGTATTTTTTTAGTTGTGCCAAATTTTCAGCATCTGATAGTTCTGGATTAGGAGCAAAATCCACTCTTGGAAAATTGGATTTCTGCAGCTTGAATACTTTGAATCCAAGCCCTTTTAATGGATTTTCTTCTACATTATTCCGGTCAAATAAATCTGGTTTACTTCTTTCTTTTTCTTGCACTATTTTTTCGACTACTCTTTCATTTCTTTTAATGGTTATATCAATTACTTTTTTATATCCTGCTTTGAATGCTTCGCTTTTTTCTTCAGTAAGTTCAGGAATTTGAACCAAAATAAACTTTCTTTTATCTTTATTATTATGATTTAATTCTAAAATAGAATGAGCAGTCGTTCCGCTACCTCCAAAAAAGTCAAGTATAATATCTTCATTATTAGTACACATTGATATAATATTTTTAATCATTTCAATAGGTTTCGGATTTTCAAAAACTAATGTATTAAAATTAGATTTAATCCATCTAGTATCTATAGAGTTATCGTAATACCAAAAATTATCAGGAACTGAAACATCTTCACCATCAATATAATCTTTAACACCTGGTGGAGTATTTTCGTCACCATACCATATCATATTTATATCTTGAAGCCTTTTCAATTCATTCAATGATTTACCCCATCCTCTATCTGGTATAATACATTCTAAATTATTATGTGGATTTATTATTGTGTAATCTTTTGCTCCACCTTCTCTTGACAAATCGGCATCCTTAAAGACACCTTTATCATCTACCTTATTCCATCTACTTAAGTGAGCATATTTTGGGCGTCTGTACATTTCCTTTATTTCTGCATCAATCTCATCCAGAGAATATCCCTTTTTCTTTAGTTTATTGAATAAGTTAGAAATTTCTTTAACTCCTTTTTTATTAATTCTCCACTCAGTATCTTTTAATAAATCTTTATTTTTAGCGTAACAATAAAAATATTCAGTTGATACACTTACTAACTTTGCCTGATTTTTAGTAGAATTATTTTTATGAATATATTGTGCAACAAAATTGTTTTCCCCAAAAACTTCATCGCACAATTTGCGTAAATGATGTGCTTCATTATCATCAATAGAAATAAATATCACACCATCTTCACGCAATAATTGTCTTGCAATAAGCAATCGACTATACATCATGTTTAACCAATTAGAATGGTATCGCCCATCTGTTTCGGTATTGGTATCAATTTTTACTCCATTTTCCAAAACTGCAGCATCTTCCCAATACCCTTTTTTGTCTTGGGTGAAATTGTCGTTATACACGAAATCTTTTCCTGTATTATAGGGCGGGTCTATATAGATACATTTTATTTTTTCACGATAACTACCACTTAATAATTTTAATACTTCGAGGTTTTCGCCTTCAATTATAAGGTTTTCGCTCTCGTTTGGATTTACACTTCTAGCTTCATCATAAACTAATGTAGCATTGCTTGGTGTAAAAGCATTGCGTTTAGCTTGGCTTTTGCCAAACCAACGAAATTCGTAACGTTCGGTTTCGTTAACCGTGTCAGGATTAACTACTTTTTTTACTTCATCAATATTGAGATTTCCTTCACTGGTAAACCAATCAGGAAATTGTTGTTTTAATACTTGTAAACGCTCTTTGTTCCAGTCGTTGCTTAATGGCATATAATCGTTAATGGATTCCATATAAATTTTTAGGCTTTTTTGATATTTATTTCTAAACCCGTTGCTATAATCAGGTTTAAAATCTCTGTTTATAAAACCATCTTCCCAACGCTGGGAACTTGGTTCTCTGTTTATCACTTTCCTGACATCAGGAAGGTGATAATTAATTACATCTTTGCATTTATAATTTTATCTGCTTCGGTTTTAAAATAAGAGAACTCTTTTACAGGAGCTTTGTATTGGACTTCTAATCCTAATTTTTGAAAATGTTTCATAGCACAACGTATTTTGTAAATTTCACTTTCTTTAAGTGCTTTTTTATCATGAATATCGTTTGTTCCCTTGGTTTCAATCACAAAATAGAATTCACTTTCGCTTCCTGTTTTTAGACTTTTTCGCTTCATCACTAATCCAAAATCTGGCTCATAATTACCTATAGGTGTTTTTATTTTGTACCAGCTCGGTAATTTTAAAAAACAAACTACCTCTGCATCTTTATCAGCATCTAATGAAAAATCTCTTTCTACATCACTATCCACAAGCATTTTATCAAATACTCCTTTGTATGGTGTTTCAACATATCCATCTTTAGAAATATTCTTTACAAAATCATTAAAATCAAAAGGATAACTTTCGCCCGTAATTTGGTAATCTAAACCTCTAATCATTTCATTTAGTTCCACATCACGAATAACAACTGATGTTTCATGAATAAATCGAGGTGGGTTTTTTATCATTTGATCTAAATTATTTAAACGGCTAATAATCTTAAATAAAGTATTATAGCTTACTCCTGTGTTCTCACTTATTTCCTCAATTAGATCTAATGGCGTAAACGTTAATTTTTGAATTACCTTTTCGGAACCCTGAAAAGTATCTTTCTGACCTTCTTCTGTAATAGCATTGATTAAAAAACTAGATGCTTCAATAACGAAATCAGGTATTTCAATTTTATTAATTCTCTCCGCAGATTCCGCAATCATACTATCTTCATCAAAAGACATGGTGTATTCCGTTTTTCGAGCTAAAGCAGTCCAATATTTTCTAAAAGCTTGGTCGATTTCACTTGAAGTATTGCGCTTGAAACTTACTTTATCTGTTGGAATCCCTTTATGAGCGTGTGACAGTCCTGCGCCAGCGTTGGTAGAACCATAAACCGATTTTATTTCTTCTTGATACTGCGTAACAAATGTTTCGTAGGTTTCATTTGGGATTACAGTTAATTGGTTGATTCTATCGCTTTCTGCTACATTTAAAGCATCGTAAACTCTTTGCCCGTCTTGGTTTACACAAATACGCAAACCGCGCCCAATCTCTTGACGTTTTTTAATTTCGGAATAGGAGTTATTTAAAGTCGCAATATTAAAGACATTTGGATTATCCCAACCCACACCTAAAGCAGAATGTGAAAAAACAAATTGTACTGGATTTGAAATGGTTAAAAGTTCTTCTTTTCCTTTTAATATTAAATCGTAAATTTTACTTTGTTCTTTTACACCGCCTTCATTATCGGCATATTCTCCAGATGCTTTTTGAGCAAAATAATACCCTTGAACTGCCTGAATTTCTTCACTAGAAGGAGTTTTTCCTCCATAATATTCAGGATATATTTCTTTATATTTTTGAACGAATAAGTTTTTAATAATAGGTGTTTCGCCTACATAATTAGAGACTCTGTCAATAAAAATCAATGACAAACATTTTATGTTTTTCTCTAAAAGCTTTTGTGTTTTAGCAAAATGTCGGTGAAGTAACCATTCTATTTGCAGTGCCCAAATATTTTCTAAGCTACCAGCTATTTGTTTTTCTAAAATTTCAGCTCCATTAGTAAAAACCACTGTCCACTTTTGTGTTTTTAAGCTTTTATTAATTCGAGAAATTTTATAATTCAAATAACTTGGATTGTTTGTTTTGTCTCCTAAATTATCTCCTTCTTTTAACCAAGCCGTATTTTTAAAATCAATCTTCCCGTTGGAATTGTTAAGATGCCAAGCTTTTAGTTTGACTTTTGGGTCTCCTTTACCAATTTGAATGTCGGTCAATTCTATTTTAAGTGAAGCCTCGTCATTCTTTTCAGTAACTGTAAGCACTTCAATTTTCTTTACCAATCCCTCTTTATAACTATCAAATGGAGTTAATCTAAACAAGAGGTTTTTAAACACTTTATGCGTTGCAGAATAACGCAGTTTGATTAAAGGATTAAGTTTTGCAATTTGTTTTATGGAATTATCAGTATCCATTCCTTCTTGCGGTTCATCCATGATGATGATTGGATTTGTTTTACCAATTGCCTCAATGAACGGGATATTATTGAACAAGTCTTCGCGTTGTGCCTGATTTAAAATTTTGTCTTCTGAATTAAAAGAAGCCAAAGTCATTATCATAACCTGTGGATGCTGGTCTTCAATAAACTGAGTTACTTTGGGAAGTTTTTTACTGTCGTATTCAAATGAATTTGGAGTAAAACCATAAAGTTCAGAAAGTTGTTTATCAAATGATTTGAAAGTCCCGATTATGTTTTGTCGTATAGCTACTGACGGGACAAGAATTATAAACTTTGTAAATCCATAATGTTTAAAAAGTTCATAGATGGTTTTGATATAAACTAGTGTTTTTCCTGTTCCGGTTTCCATCTCAACACAAATATCATTTTCAGCGGAAATGTTTGCCACGTCTTGATTTATTCCATTTTCTAGGCAAATATTTTTAATATTCTCCTGAACTTCCTCTTTAGATAATCGAGAAACATTGGAACGAATACCTTCAAAACAAGAACTATCAAATGTGTTTTTTTCTGTTCCTTCAAAAACTTTTATTATTGATTGAACAGCTATGTCTTGATATTTAAGGTTTTCTAGTTTTAGTTTCATTTTTTTTTGCAATCTTTTACAAGCAATCTAGTTTTTATTGAATTAAATTTTTTTCAAATTTTTCTAATTTACTGCAATTTAAGTGGGTTCAGAAA
>NZ_QKNZ01000133.1:0-3162 GCF_014156605.1 Flavobacterium sp. SOK18b | reverse complement strand
GCATTTAAAGAACAAAACATTCTTAAAAGTAGTGCCCTGATTTGACAAATATGAAACTATTTTTTAAATAATAAACTAAAATTTCAACATTATCATAAACGGAAATTAATTACAAATTATAAGTTTTAAAAAAGTAGGAATTGAGAATTTAAACTTTATATTTGATATTGTTGAAAATTCATATAAAAATGGTCGTAAATTTTAGGTGAAACAAGTGCTTAAGTTAAATTAAATATGCTTTTAGAAATGTATCACCAAAATAAAAAACTGAGCCTCTTTTTTACTATCTTAATTTTCAATCAACCAAATGCTTAGGGTCTAAATTTAAACTGATACAGTTATGAGCAATGAATTAACTTACCTTATTGATGATGACTCTTTAACACTCCGACTGACCACAATGCTTGCTAACCGGATAAGTTTTAGTAGTTCATTAGAATCCTTTTCGAATGCTAAAATTGCTCTTGAATTATTACAAAAAAATGCCACAAACCATCATGATCTTCCTGATTGTATATTACTAGATATCAATATGCCGTTAATGAACGGATGGGAATTTCTAGACGCACTAAAACAATTAAACATACAAAAAGATATTTTTGTTTTCATAATGACCTCCTCTATTGAATTTTCCGATATTGAAAAAGCAAAAAAATACGCTAATGTTAAAAATTATATAGAAAAACCTATAAGCATTGAAAAACTTGAAGCAATCAAACATTTTATAGCTATTTCAAAGTAAACCTAAAAAGTAGTAACAAAATCTTTTCTCCAACGTCATATAGTTAAACCAAAAAAAACTTGACACTTGGAAACCATTTTAACCATACAAAATCTTAATAAGCGTTACGGCGCAGTACAAGCCTTGAAAGATGTATCATTTGATATTCAAAAAGGCAACGTTTACGGAATTCTAGGACCTAATGGTAGCGGAAAATCAACAACGTTAGGTATTGTACTTAATGTTGTTAACAAAACTTCTGGCTCTTACAGCTGGTTTGGCGGTACGATACAAACTCACGATGCACTAAAAAAAGTAGGTGCTATTATTGAAAGACCTAATTTTTACCCATACATGACTGCCAAGGAGAATCTGGAGCTAGTGTGTCAAATAAAAGGTATTAATTATGCCAAAGTAAGTGAAAAACTAGAATTAGTAGGGTTAACAGATAGACAAAACAGTAAGTTTAGAACCTTTTCACTAGGTATGAAACAGCGTTTGGCTATAGCATCGGCATTATTAAACGATCCTGAAATTTTAATACTTGATGAACCTACAAACGGATTAGACCCACAAGGAATACATCAAATTAGAGATATTATTAAAATCATTGCTGCACAAGGAACTACTATACTCCTTGCTTCTCATTTACTAGACGAAGTTGAAAAAGTGTGTACGCATGTTTTGGTATTACAAAAAGGAAAAATATTATACACCGGATTAGTTGATGGTATGTCTTCTAACGAAGGTTTCTTTGAATTACAAGCTGATAATATGCAACAACTTGTTGATCTTGTAGCAACGCACCCTGCAGTAAAAAATGTAGTAAAAACAAATGATAAAGCAATCGTTTATCTACAAAAAGAACTCGAAGCAAAAGACCTCAATCAATTTTTATTTAGTAAAAATATTATCCTGAATCATCTTGTAAAACGTAGAAATAGTCTTGAAGAGCAGTTCTTAGAACTGACAAATAAATAAGTCTATCTCAATTTCATTTTACTGACTAAACACAACCTTTTAAAATTTTGGCTAATTAGCCAAAGATAAAATTATACCTTATGAAAAGACTTCTTACGATAGAATTACAAAAAATCTGGAAAAATAGAGCAAGTCGGGTTTTAACACTAGCCTACTTCATTTTGCTTACGTTCATTGCATTAATAGCATCTATCAAGTTTGATTTAGGCCCATTTAAATTTCATTTAGCCGAAATGGGCATTTTCAATTTCCCATACATCTGGCACTTCAATACCTACATTGCATCTATTTTGAAATTCTTTTTAGCAATTGTAATTGTTTCAATGATGGCCAATGAATACAGTTATGGTACCTTAAAACAAAACTTGATTGACGGAATGAGCAAAAAAGAATTCATTCAATCAAAATTTTTGACTGTATTTCTTTTTGCATCGGTATCAACGGTGTTCCTTTTTATTTTGACCTTAATACTTGGATTTAGTTTTTCATCCTTTACTGAAATAGATATTGTTTTTGCAGATTTAGACTATCTATTGGCTTATTTTGTAAAACTAATTGGCTTTTTCTCTTTCTGTTTATTTCTTGGAATTTTGATCAAGAGATCTGCATTTGCTTTAGGTTTCTTGTTGGTTTGGAATATTATAGAAGGAATTATAAGTGGTATTTTAACATTCAAAGTTTTTCCAGAGGGTACTACTGCAGCAAGTATTACCCAGTTTTTACCACTACAATCCATGTCTAATCTTATCATTGAGCCTTTTTCACGTTTATCAGTTGTAAAAAATATTGGTACTCAAATTGGTTTAGAGAATAGCAAGGACTATGGAGTTTCCCTTTTTTCAATTGCAATTGTATTGTGCTGGACCGTTATATTTATATATTTTTCTTATAAAATTTTAAAAAATAGGGATTTATAGAAACTATAATTTAAGACGAATGGTTTAAATTCAGTATTGATTTACTTTATTGTTGCTAATTTTTAAAATTGTTCTAAAGCGATAACTATGGACAACTATACTCTACAGCCTCGCAAAGAGTACAGATAATTTTGGAAATATACTTCTAAAAAAGCTTTAACGAGAATAGATACTTTTTCGCTTTAGCAAAATAAGCATTCTCATTTTAAGTAATTAATAAGTATTTTTCTAACATATGAAGTAATCTTATCTATTACTTGTACTAGTAAAATTGCTTTAGTATTTTTTGTTTAAAAAAAAGATGATCTCAATTTATATTAAATTAACAATATCGATCTAAAGATATCTGCTACTTATATTTTAATTGCAAATCAACCATTCGGGTTTGATTTTTCCCTATACAAAATTTATTAGTTTAACTCCAATTATTTGAAAGCCGAACATCAAAAGATCATTTTACTTTAGAAAGATAATTTAAATTTTCCTATTTTTAGCGCATGAAAAAAACTTTACTACTACTAACGATTCTACTTTCAATTAGTT
>NZ_QKNZ01000132.1:0-3635 GCF_014156605.1 Flavobacterium sp. SOK18b | reverse complement strand
TACAGGAATTTAATATAATAAGAAATTTTTAGTATTAATTATGCCAACAATTCAACAATTAGTAAGAACAGGAAGAACTCAGATAACTAAGAAGAGTAAATCGGTTGCTTTAGATTCTTGTCCTCAAAGAAGAGGGGTTTGTACGCGTGTTTACACTACAACACCAAAAAAACCAAACTCTGCAATGCGTAAAGTAGCGCGTGTACGTTTGACAAATGGTAACGAAGTGAATGCTTACATCCCTGGTGAAGGACACAATTTACAAGAGCACTCGATAGTATTAGTTAGGGGTGGAAGGGTAAAAGATTTACCAGGAGTTAGATATCACATCGTTCGTGGTGCACTTGATACGTCAGGAGTAGCAGGAAGAACGCAAAGAAGATCTAAGTACGGAGCTAAACGCCCAAAGGAAGTAAAAAAGTAATTTAAAAAGTTAATTGCTTGTAACTGAGTTAGAATTTTTAATTCTATATCTAAGTTATGTGTTAATGACAAAAAATTAAAAAAAAGACATGAGAAAAAGAGCGGCAAAGAAAAGACCACTTTTACCAGATCCAAGGTTTAATGACCAACTGGTAACACGTTTTGTGAACAACTTAATGTGGGATGGAAAAAAATCTACAGCGTTTAAAGTATTTTATGATGCAATTGATATTATTGAATCTAAAAAACAAGATGCTGAAAAACCATCATTAGAAATCTGGAAAGATGCGTTAACTAATGTTATGCCTCACGTAGAAGTACGTAGTCGTAGAGTAGGTGGAGCTACATTTCAAATTCCAATGCAAATTCGTCCAGATAGAAAAATTTCTATGGCGATGAAATGGTTAATTCTTTATTCAAGAAGAAGAAACGAAAAGTCAATGGCTCAAAGATTAGCATCAGAATGTTTAGCTGCTGCTAAAGAAGAAGGAGCTGCTGTTAAGAAAAGAATGGATACTCACAAAATGGCTGAAGCTAACAAAGCTTTCTCTCACTTTAGATTTTAATCCGTAAGAAATGGCTAGAGAACTTAAATATACAAGAAACATAGGTATTGCTGCTCATATTGATGCTGGTAAAACAACAACAACTGAGCGTATATTATTCTATACAGGAAAATCACACAAAATTGGTGAAGTACACGATGGTGCTGCAACAATGGACTGGATGGCACAAGAGCAAGAAAGAGGTATTACTATTACTTCTGCAGCTACAACTTGTGAATGGAATTTTCCAACTACTCAAGGTAAAATTTTACCTGAGACTTTGCCTTATCACTTTAATATCATTGATACTCCAGGACACGTTGACTTTACTGTTGAAGTAAACCGTTCTTTGCGTGTACTTGATGGTTTAGTATTCTTGTTTAGTGCTGTTGATGGTGTTGAACCTCAATCAGAAACAAACTGGAGATTAGCAGATCAATATAGAGTTCCTCGTATTGGTTTTGTTAATAAAATGGATAGACAAGGATCTAACTTTTTGATGGTATGTCAACAAGTAAGAGACATGTTAAAATCTAACGCTGTTGCGATTACTTTGCCAATTGGTGAAGAAAATGATTTCAAAGGTGTTGTAGATTTAGTAAGAAACCAAGCTATTGTTTGGGATGATGCTGGAATGGGAGCAACTTATGAAGTTGTTGATATTCCTGCTGATATGGTAGACGAAGTTAAAGAGTACAGAGACATTCTTATTGAGGCTGTTGCTGATTATGATGAGAACTTACTTGATAAGTATATGGAAGATCCAGATTCTATCACCGAAGAAGAAATCAACATCGCTTTAAGAGCAGCTGTAATGGATATGGCAATTATTCCTATGATTGCTGGTTCATCTTTCAAAAATAAAGGAGTTCAATTCATGTTAGATGCAGTATGTAAATACTTGCCATCTCCAATGGATAAAGAAGGTATTGAAGGTATTCATCCTGATGATGCTGAACTTTTAGAAGAAGATCAAACTAAAATCTTGCGTAAGCCAGATGTTAAAGAGCCATTTGCAGCTTTAGCATTTAAAATTGCTACTGACCCATTCGTAGGTCGTTTAGCTTTCTTCCGTGCTTATTCAGGACGTTTAGATGCAGGTTCTTATGTTTTGAACACGCGTTCTGGAAACAAAGAAAGAATTTCTCGTATCTACCAAATGCACGCAAACAAACAAAACCCAATCGAGTATATCGAGGCAGGAGATATTGGAGCGGCAGTTGGATTTAAAGATATCAAAACTGGAGATACATTGTGTGATGAAAAACACCCAATTATTCTTGAGTCAATGAAATTCCCTGCGCCAGTAATTGGTATTGCTATTGAGCCTAAAACTAAGGCTGACGTAGATAAAATGGGTATGGCTTTGGCTAAATTAGCTGAAGAGGATCCTACATTTACTGTTAGAACTGATGAAGCTTCTGGGCAAACGATTATTTCTGGTATGGGTGAGCTTCACTTAGATATCTTGGTAGATCGTATGAAACGTGAATTTAAAGTTGAAGTAAACCAAGGTGAGCCTCAAGTTGAATATAAAGAAGCGTTTACTAAAAAAGCACAACACAGAGAGACTTACAAAAAACAATCTGGAGGTCGTGGTAAATTCGGTGATATCGTATTTATTCTTGAGCCTGCTGATGAAGTTGATGGTAAAGCTCCAGTTGGATTACAGTTTGTTAATGCTGTGAAAGGTGGTAACGTTCCAAAAGAGTATATACCTTCAGTTGAAAAAGGTTTCCGTGAGGCAATGAAAACTGGTCCTTTAGCAGGATATCAAGTTGATAGTTTAAAGGTTACTTTATTAGACGGATCTTTCCACCCTGTGGATTCTGATGCGCTTTCTTTTGAGTTAGCAGCAAGAATGGGTTATAGAGAGGTAGCGAAAGCTGCTGGTGCTGTAATTTTAGAGCCAATCATGAAAATGGAGGTTATTACACCAGAAGAAAACATGGGAGATATCGTTGGTGATATTAACCGTCGTAGAGGTCAGGTGAGTGACATGGGAGATAGAAATGGTGCTAAAACTATTAAGGCTGATGTGCCTTTATCAGAGATGTTTGGATATGTTACAACGTTAAGAACATTATCTTCTGGTAGAGCAACTTCTACAATGGAATTCTCTCATTATGCAGAGACACCTTCTAATATTTCAGAAGCAGTAATTAAAAAAGCAAAAGGAAACGCTTAATCTTTAAGAAAATGAGTCAAAAAATCAGAATAAAATTAAAATCTTACGATCACATGTTGGTAGACAAGTCTGCTGAAAAGATTGTAAAAACAGTAAAAACTACTGGTGCTGTTGTAACTGGTCCTATTCCGTTGCCAACTCACAAAAAATTGTTTACAGTATTGCGTTCACCGCACGTAAACAAGAAAGCTAGAGAGCAGTTTGAAGTAATGTCTTACAAGAGATTGATTGATATTTACTCTTCTTCTTCAAAAACTATTGATGCTTTGATGAAACTAGAATTGCCTAGTGGAGTAGAAGTAGAAATTAAAGTATAAGTATATTTTTTTTATAAAGCGGAACATTTTGTTCCGCTTTTTTTTTGGAATAAAGTCAAATGTTTTGATTTATAGGGAATGAACGGATTATTTTTAAATTTTTTTAGAATATTTTTTAATATTTAATTCTTGAAATAGCATCAATCTAAGGGTGTGTTGTAG
>NZ_QKNZ01000131.1:0-4518 GCF_014156605.1 Flavobacterium sp. SOK18b | reverse complement strand
AAAATAAACTACAAAACACCGATCGGTCTTTTAATTCAATGTAATTTTTCTTACCAGTCAAAAATTGGTTTTATGCAAAAAAAAATCCACAACAAAATCAAAATTTTGTTGTGGATTTAATCCTAAATAGTAATAATGTTCCAAGCTGCAAACTGCAACTGAGTCCTAATTTTAACCTTCCATTTTGGCGCTTAATTCAAACCAACGTTCTTCTTTAAGTTCCATCTTTTGGATGAGGTTTTGCAATTCATTTCCTTTTTTCTCAATATCAGCATCAGTAATTTTTCCATCCGAAAAAAGTTGCTCAATAGCTACTTTTTGAATCTCTAAATCTTTGATTTCTCGTTCTATTTTCTGGAATTCTTTTTGCTCATTAAAAGTTAAATTTCCGGTGGGATTGTTTTGTTTCCAGTCTTTCTTTTCGGCTTTGTTTTCCTCTTTTTGGGCTACATCAGCACTGTCTTCATAGGCTCTAAAATCAGAGTAGTTTCCTGGAAAATCTTCCACAACACCGTTACCTCTAAAAATGAATAAGTGATCCACAATTTTGTCCATAAAGTATCTATCGTGAGAAACTACTAAAAGACAGCCTGGATAATCTAGTAAAAAACTCTCTAGTACATTAAGTGTTACAATGTCCAAATCATTAGTTGGTTCATCCAGAATCAAAAAGTTCGGATTCTGAATCAAAACGGTACACAGGTACAAACGTTTCAACTCACCACCGCTCAATCGGTCTACAAAGTCATATTGTTTTTTGGCATCAAATAAAAATCGTTCTAACAACTGTGATGCCGAAATCAATTTTCCTTTCATCAACGGAATAAATTCTCCGTATTCCTTAATGACATCTATAACGCGCTGTCCTGGTTTTGGGTTGATTCCGCTTTGCGTGTAGTAGCCTACTTTTATGGTTTCACCTACTACCACTTTCCCGCCATCAAGCGGTAAAGTACCAGTCAATAAATTCAAGAAAGTCGACTTTCCTGTTCCGTTTTTACCAATGATTCCAATACGTTCACCACGTTGAAAATCAAAACTAAAGTTGTCCATGATCACATGGTCCTTGAATTTTTTAGAAATTTTGTGAAGCTCAATAATCTTGCTTCCCATGCGTTCCATGTTAATTTCAAGCTCTACTTTGTTTTCACGACGCCTGCTTTGTGCTTTTTCCTTGATTTCATAAAAATCATCCTGACGCGATTTTGATTTTGTCGTTCTCGCTTTTGGCTGACGGCGCATCCATTCTAATTCTTTCACAAAAAGATTCTGTGCTTTATCAACACTTGAATTTTCTGAGGCAATGCGTTCCTCTTTTTTCTCTAAATAATACGAGTAATTTCCTTTGTATTGGTATAATTTTCCGTTGTCTAATTCTATGATTTCATTACACACACGCTCTAAGAAAAAACGGTCGTGTGTCACCATAAACAGGGTAATATTTTCTTTGGCAAAGTAACTTTCGAGCCATTCAATCATTTCTAAATCTAAGTGATTCGTAGGTTCATCCAGAATTAATAAATCAGGACGGTTGATCAAAATGATGGCTAGTGATAGACGCTTTTTTTGTCCACCCGAAAGGTTTTTTACTTTAAGCTTGAAATTTTCTAATTTCAATTTGAATAAAATTTGCTTGTATTGTGTTTCAAAATCCCAAGCATTATGCTGATCCATACCATCGAAAGCTTTTTGGTACGCCTCTTCGTCTTCGGGATTTTCCAATGCTTTTTCGTAGGCTTCAATAACTTTTAGCGTTTCATTATCAGAGGCAAAAATGCTTTCTTCAATAGTCAATTCGTCTTGCAAATTATTGTTTTGGGACAAAAACGCCATTTTAATACCTTTTCTAAGCACAACTTGGCCAGAATCTGCTTCTTCAAGACCATTGATAATGCTCATTATAGTGGTTTTTCCAGAACCGTTTTTGGCAATAAAAGCAATTTTTTGATCTTTATTTATCCCGAAAGAAATGTCTTTAAACAAGGTTCTTTCTCCAAATGATTTCGATATGTTTTCTACTGAAAGGTAATTCACAAGTGTATTTTTTTTGCAAAAGTACATTTTTAAATGCCCATTTACCAATTGTTTAATGCAATCCTACCTATTGGAAGTTAATATGTATGGATTGTTACGAAATACAATGCTACAATAACAGTATTATAGTTGTTTATCTCGCCTTAAATGTATTCAGATTGAAATTATTTTGTTTTTGAAAATGATTCGTCCTTCATTTTTAAAAGAGTTGACTATCTGTATTTTTTCAGTTGTAGAGCATTAAAATCTGTTTGTAAAAAGCGATTTTGAAATACGATTAAGCCCCACATGCAGTTCCGTTATTATACATTGGTTGTTGAGGTACATTAAAATATCTTTGTATATTTGGAATCAAACAGTCAATACAATACAATGAACATACCTCATTCATCCTTACCCAGAGTGGTCATAATAGGTGGCGGATTTGCGGGAATAGCCTTGGCAAAAAAATTAAAGAATAAAAAAGTGCAAGTAGTATTACTGGACAAGCACAATTACCATACGTTTCAGCCCTTACTGTATCAAGTGGCTACTGGCGGATTAGAGGCAGGATCTATTGCATATCCCATTCGGAAAGTGATTCAAGAATATGATGATTTTTATTTTAGATTGACTAATGTTCAGGAAATTGACACTAAAAATCAAAAAGTAATTGCCGAAATTGGGGAGTTAAACTATGATTATCTGGTTATTGCTACGGGTTCCAAAACGAATTATTTTGGAAATAAAGAAATAGAACGCAACAGTATGGCCATGAAAACCATACCGCAGTCACTCAATATAAGAAGTCTCATCTTAGAGAATTTTGAACAAGCAGTACTTACCAAAGATGTTTCGGAACAAAATAGTTTGATCAATTTTGTTTTGGTAGGAGGTGGGCCAACAGGAGTAGAGCTTGCAGGTGCTCTTGCCGAGATGAAAAAAGCCATTCTCCAAAAAGATTATCCGGATTTGGATATTGCTAAAATGGAAATAAATTTAATTCAAAGCGGTGATCGAATTCTAAATACCATGAGCGAAGCATCATCTCAAGCTGCAGAGAAATTTTTAACAAGTTTAGGAGTCAAGATTTGGAAAAACGTTCGTGTGACCAATTATGATGGACGTACCATTACAACCAATTCTGATTTGACTTTTGATACCGCTACCGTAATCTGGACCGCAGGAGTTCAAGGTGCATTAGTTGCCGGTTTAGATGGAAAATCATTGGTTGAAAAAGTAGCGCGAATCAAAGTCAATGAATACAGTCAGGTTCATGGCTACCAAAATATATTTGCTATTGGCGATATTGCGTCTATGGTATCAGCTGCCTATCCAGAAGGGCATCCTATGATGGCTCAACCTGCTTTGCAACAAGGGGAAGTATTAGGCACGAATATAATACGATTACTTAAAAAGGAACCCTTGGAAGCATTTGAATACAATGACAAAGGTTCTATGGCTACCATTGGCAGGAATAAAGCTGTAGTCGATTTGCCTAAATATCATTTTAATGGTGTCTTTGCTTGGTTCGTTTGGATGTTTGTCCATTTGTTTTCGCTCATTGGTTTCAAGAACAAAGCCGTTGTATTTCTAAACTGGGTCTACAATTACATTCGTTTTGATCGTGAGGGCAGGCTCATCATTAGACCTTTTAAAAAGAAAAGCTTTACTACTTTTACTAGTGACGAGTTGTAGGCTCATTTTTAACTTCAAAATATCTATAATAATTTAAAGTTTTAAAACGGATCTTAAATCCTGTACTTGTTTGGCTATATTAGTAAACAAGTCTAGACCTTATTTTGCGAGATTCTGAAGGCAAATTTTTTTTTGAATTCGAATAGAAAAGCTATTCATTAGACTCAAATTATGTGTCTTCAACTGATGATAATTTAGGTAGAATATTTAACGGACAAATTTAGAAAATTTACTAGTCTGAATACCAGTAATGGTACTAGTTGTTGGGTTGAAGGCAGTGTTTAAAATTATTTATTACCGGTATAACTTGGACTGTCTTTAAAGACGGTCTTTTTTTTGATCAATTTTAATTGTTATTGTTTTTTAGTATTGATACCATGTAATTCTATAAGAATAGGTATCGTTCTGCTTTAAACTATTTCACTTTAGTTTTCTAGATTATTATTTGCAAGGAAAATTGAGAATTCGGTCGTGGTATACAGTTACTTTCATCGACACTTTTGCGTTATTCATCGATTTAAAATAATTTTTTTTGAATAAAATTTTACATTTATTCAAAAGTTTTTTTAGTTTTTTCATGAAAATAGAATTATTTCCAATTGAATAGTTATAGCTTCATGTTTATGGTTATTTTTATATTAATTCATGTATTTAGAGATGCATTTTTTTAATAATTAGTGTTGATTATCTATTAAAATTGCTTTTAATCTACTTTTTATCACGTGATTAGTTAGTTTTTAAAATATATTTTAGTTTTACCGTTTTAAATAAAACTGTTAACAATATTTTAACGTATTTGTATCATAG
>NZ_QKNZ01000130.1:0-4987 GCF_014156605.1 Flavobacterium sp. SOK18b | reverse complement strand
AGAAAAGTTAGATGATTATCGAATTATTTATGAAAATCTACTTCAAACACATAATTTAGTAGAAGGCTATAAAGATTTAGAGTTAAAAAATCCAAATTCAAATTTTTATTATAAAGACACTGATTCTGTCTTTAAAGATTTGATAAATTATACTTTCCAAAAAATGGAAGTTAATGAAGAACTAAAAAATGAAATGATTAAAAATGTTGATGACGAATTAAAATCTAAAGGAATTGAATTTTCTAAACTTGAAATTAATGAAGCTTTAAATAGAACAAAAGAATATTACATAAGAGAACATTATCCAAAATTCACCCTAAAAAACATCCGCTAACACACGCTACAAGCAATTTGGGTATTAGGCTTAATTTGAAATTGGTTTTGTATTTGAAAGATTTGGCAAATCCGAATAATGGGCTTAATTTAGTCCCAAACTGCTTGTAGCGCGGGGACGTCAGGCTGTGAAAAAACCTCTTCATATCTAGAAAGTATTTGGAGGGCTACCAAAGAATAATCTCAAATATGGAATTCTCAAGAGGTTGATTTTAGTTTTTTCACAGACTGACGTTAGCCGTAATCATACAGAAAATCAGCAATTTAAAATGAAACACATCAAAAGAAACTTTCTTTTTCATGACCAATTGCATAATGAAAAAAGATTAGCAGAAGAAATACAACAAGTTGAAATTAAAGAAATTGACCAACAATTCCTTAAGAAAAACTCTAAAGATAATTTTGTCATTATAACAACTGATTCTGATGAAAAAATTTTCAGTTTTATATACAATGATAATGGAAAATCATGCATGATTCCAGTTCCCGACTTTTCTTTGGTTAATTATAATTTTGCTTATAATCTTAATGTACAACGAAAAGAACAACGAAAGAATTTGGTTAAAAATTTAGCTGATATTTCAAACGCGACCGAAATAAACTTTAGTTTCGCATATGATTATCATGGAACAGCAAGTGCGTGTATTATTAGTCTTTTCACATCGATAGAATGTTTTATTAACGATATAATACCAGAAGAATTTGAATATAAGATTGAAAGTGACAAAAAAACTGAAATCTATAACAAAAGTCAGATTCAATATTCAATTTCATTTAATGATAAATTGACTAAGGTATTACCTCAGGCCTTAGGAATAAATTTTTTCGCAAAACCAAATCCTACAAATGCTCACATCCATAATCTCAGAAACCTGAGAAATGAAATTATTCATACGAAGTCAGATAAAACAGGCCGAAATCATGTTGAAATCTTAAAAAAGCTATTAAACTTCAAATACGATGAAACTTTCATAGCAACATTTAAATTATTAAATTTTTATAAAAAAGGATTTATTGAAGAATGTCCTTGTAGTGATTCGTGGTAAAATGACAACAGCTAACACACGTAGCTGTTGCGCAACTCTCTTAAAAAAGTAAAATTTCAAGATAAGGATAAAAAACAACCTCGTTTAAGGATTTTTAAGCGAGGTTTATTTTTGGTTTTAGGTTGTAGTTTGTAAAAATAAAATGCCTTAAAAAGTCGGTTTTCAAGTCTATGAAAGCTGTTTATAGAGAAGTTGGTACTTTTGCTTGTATTTCACTTACAACTCCGGCTTTTGTTTTTGTTTTTTTGGTGATAAACTTCAAGTATTTCTTGAGATTATAGGTCAATGCTGACATCAAAACGTGTTTGTTGGCTTGCTTGATTCCTCTTGTGTTTACGCGATTACTCACAAGTTTTTATTGATTTTAAATGGTGTTCGTGAATGCTTCGCATTTCATATTGGTAAAATTGACCAATGTTCCTATTACTGGTTCTACAGTTTTACTTCTCACTCGCACCATTTGCTTGGCATAGCGTGCGTTTTGAGTCAGTTTTTGGTGCATTCGATCGTAGTGTTCTTTGTGGATGCTGTGGTCTATCTTTTGTTGGATATTTTGCCTGCCTGCCGGCAAGGCAGGGATTATAGCGGGGTTATCTTTGGCGTCATTTTCTTCCAAAGCATCTAAGTATTCTTGGGTTTTTACTTCAATATAATCTACATGTTTGTCGATTTTCTTTTGATTGAAATTGGCTTTCTTGCTATTGTGGGCTCGGCTTTTGGTACCATCGATAGCAATGGTTTCGCAACCTATCAAATCGGCATCTTTTAAAAAAAGAACATAGAGTTTGAATAGCTTTTTCAAGGCATTAGGATTGTTTTTTTCTAAAATCGGATATGCTGTGGTAATTTGGAATAATAGCTTCTAAAAGCCATTGCATTTCCATGTTTCTCATACATTCCTTTTCTAGATCTCGAGCACTTCTGACTCCGTTGAGATACCCATATAAATAGATCTTTAGAAACACTTTACTATTAAAACTTGGGCGACCTTCAGTTTTGAGCGTTTTTACCGAAAAACCAAGCTTAGAGAGGTCTATAGATTCGACAAAGGCATCTATAAATCACACCTGGTTATCGGGACTTATTGTATCTTCTAAACTTGTAAAACGCAGTTGTTGACGAGAAACACCTATGATATGTTGCATTATTAAATATACGAAAAACCTCCTTTTTATACAAGTATTTTGTTATATTTGTTTGTAAGTAAACAGAAGTTTTTTCACAGACTGACGATAGGTGCAACCTTACCGAAAACACCTAGAAAAACCAACCAAATATATAAAATAGAAAATGTTAAGAATAAACAACATAAAAATTGAAGGAATAGGTCCAATTAAAAACTTGGAACTAACTTTCGATAATCATTTCAATATAATCTGTGGACAGAACGGTATTGGTAAAACAACCATTTTAGATTGTTTAGCTCAATCGTTTTCAGGTGCTCAAACTACATTGAAAAAAACATCAGGATTTGAAACGGGTCAATGGGATATTCAAGTCGCTATTAACAAAAATAATTCAACAAAATCTTTTTTAACGACACAATTCCATCCTAACGAAACAAGTAGAAATTTTAATGGATATTATCAAAACGCAAATGATATTATTGTATTTAAAACTCACAGAAACATAGAATATGTAAAATTAACTTCATTAGGAACGGATGCAATTAAAGATTTTAATTCTTTTTCGCAAGAAACTATTAAAGGTTCTCTCTCCACTACATTAAAAAATTGGTTCGTAAATCGATTTTTATTCTCAGCCCAGCCAAATACTTTGGATGAAAATCAATTAAAGAATTATGAATTAGCTAAAGATTGTTTTACGATATTAAATCCATCAGTCCAATTTTCAAAAGTATTGCCTAACTCATTTGATATTTTGTTATCAACCTCAATGGGGGAAATTTATTTTGAATATTTATCATCTGGATACAAATCAAGTTTAGCTCTACTTCTAGGCTTAATACAAGAAATTGAATTGAGATTTAAGAATCCCAGTAAATACATTAAAGATTTTGATGGAGTTGTATTAATTGATGAAATCGACTTACATCTTCATCCTGAATGGCAAGCCAAAATATACGATGCATTAAAAATAATTTTACCCAATGCCCAAGTGATAACTTCAACACATAGTCCTCATATTATTCAAGTTTCAAAACCTAAAGAAATCATACCATTAATTCTAGATGAAGAAACGAACAATGTAAAACTAAACCCAATAATTAATCAAGAATATGGTTGTCAAGGGTGGACAGTTGAAGAAATATTAACAGATGTGATGGGAATGACCGAAACAAGAACTTCCACATATTTAGATGCTATTACAAATTTTAATGTTGCTATTGATAATGATGATTTTCAAACAGCAAACGCACAGTTTTTAATTCTTGATGCTATGTTGCATCCTGAAAACTCGTTAAAGAAAATATTAAAAATACAATTAACAGGAATTTCAACAAATGATTAAGTTAGACAGAACACCAAAACCTGCCGAACTTACAACTGAATTGCAAGTTGCGTTGACAGATGAATTTAAAATAACAGGGAAATCTGTTTGGAATATTGATTTTATTAAGAAAAGCTTATTAAGTCTTTCAAATGACAAATGTTGTTATTGTGAAGCCAACATTAATGAGGAAAGTAAATATTTAGAAGTGGAGCATTTTCATCATAAAGGCAAATATAAAGATGAAGTATTAGAATGGAATAATTTACTTCCTTCTTGCAAAAAATGTAATGGAACTAAAAATGATCACGACACTAAATTAGAACCTATAATCGACCCAAGTATTATTGAACCAAAGAAACATTTAAAATATTGGCGATATAGAATAAAAGGAACTGATGACTTTGGAAAATTAACTGTTTCAGTTTTAAACTTAAATGACCAAGATAGATTAGTTAAGAAAAGATATGAAATCGGTAATGCCATTCAAATTAAATTAGAACAACTTAATGAAATAACAGACGATTTCATTAATGGTATTCAGACAAGCACTCGAAGAAAAAATAGAATCATTAACGGCACAAAAGACCTAATGAAAGAAGGACTTCCAAATTCTATTTATTCAGCAACAACGGCTACAATAATTTTAACTGACATAGAATTTAAAACATTAAAGGAAAAATTAGTTTTATTGAAATTTTGGGATGAAGAATTATCGCAACTTGAAACTGACTTGGAAAATACAGCATTTGAACTTTATAAATAAAAAAGCTACAGCTAACAGCCATTTTGAGCTAGTTGGAATTTAGAGGAATTATCGTTTCGCATCAAGTTTTCGTTAAGCCGAAAACTGAGCGGTTACGAATTTCCAGCCATCTCAAAGTGGCATAACGTTAGCTGAAAGTTTATTGAGAATCGCCGAATTCAATAAATTAATGCAAAAAATAAATTAATTTGAATTACTTTTGAAAAAAAATAAAAGATGGTTTTTTGTATAGCATACGACTTAAATTCACCCGGTAGAGATTATTCAACATTAATCGATTGCATAAGATCTTATGGTACTTGGTGGCATCATTTAGATTCAACATGGTTCATAGTTTCTGAAAATAAAACAGCATCACAGATTAGAGATGAATTGGGAAAATTAATTGATG
>NZ_QKNZ01000012.1:0-134642 GCF_014156605.1 Flavobacterium sp. SOK18b | reverse complement strand
TATAGTTTTTATTCGTGTCATATATTGTCTAAATGTAAAAAAAAGTGATCAGCAAATCATCACTTTAGCATTTTTTTTGAGAATAACTAAACAAAGCGGATCAATGTTAATAGCTATTTTTGTTAGTTAGAAATTGTATGATTAAATTTTTTTTTTTTTAGTGTTATGATTTATAAAAAACGACTTGGTTAGTTCTTATTTGAATTAGATGTTTAGAAAATAAGTAATTAAATTCATCGCTTTCCATATGTAAAAGCAAAAGGAATAATGACCTCTTTTTATGTATCGCAATAATGTATAACGGGAGGAGATTAGCACCAAGTTAAATAAGTAGTGTTTAGTTCAATACATAAGTGGGATTTAAGGGTGTTCTTTATGAAAAACAAAAAGGATTATTTTCAGCTTTGATGATTTGATTTCCAAAAATTAATAGCGAGAATAATAATCTAGTAAAATCTTTTAGTACTAGGCAACAACTACTAAATCTTACACTGAAGAGGGTTTAGAATACTAATTTGAGAATTATGAAGAGGTTTATGTCTTTAGGATTCTTTTAAACTAGCTTTATTCTTGTAATTTTGCATCTCAAACTTGAAAAAATACACTTGGAAACAAATATAGTCATCACTGACACACATACACACCTTTATGCCGAAGATTTTGATCAAGATAGAGACCAAATGATTCAACGAGCCATTGATGCTGGTGTTTCGCGTTTTTTTATTCCTGCAATAGATTCTACCTGTACACAATCTATGTATGATTTAGAACAGAATTACCCAGATCATATTTTCTTAATGATGGGATTGCATCCTACTTATGTTAAGGAAAATTATGAGCAAGAGTTACAGCATGTTGCAGACGAGCTTTCAAAGCGAAAGTTTTATGCTATTGGTGAAATAGGGATTGATTTGTATTGGGATAAAACTCATTTGCCACAGCAACAAATTGCTTTTAGAAAACAAATACAACTTGCAAAAGAGTACAAACTCCCTATTGTGATTCATTGTCGCGAAGCTTTTGACGAAATATTCGAAATTTTAGAACAAGAGAAATCTCCCGAATTATTTGGTATTTTTCATTGTTTTTCAGGAACCTATGAGCAAGCATTACAGGCTATCTCGTATAACATGAAACTAGGAATTGGTGGTGTAGCTACTTTCAAGAACGGAAAAATAGATCAGTTTTTAAATCAAATTGACCTTGAGCATATTGTTCTAGAAACCGATTCTCCTTATTTAGCACCCGTGCCGTATAGAGGAAAAAGAAATGAGAGCAGTTATATTGTAAGCGTTGTAGAAAAGTTATCTCAACTTTATGGTCTTTCAGCACATGAAATTGCAACGATAACTACAGCAAATTCTAAAGCTATTTTTGGGATTTAAACTAGATTTTAACTTATTTTAATATTTTTTTTGTTCATTTGCCCACACAAAAATTGAGAACCAAAATGCAGAAATTTGACGCTATTAGGCCCTTTTATGATTCGGAAATAAATGAAGCACTTCATGATGTGGTAAATCATCCTATGATGAAGGCATTGATGAATTTTACATTTCCAGATGTGGCAGATGAGGTATGGAAAGAGCAACTGAAAAAAACGCATTCTATTCGTGATTTTCAATGTAATTTTATATATCAATCTGTACAAAGAGTGTTAGAAAAAAGTTCTGACGGTATTACTACATCAGGATTTGAAAACTTAGAGGCTAATACGTCTTACATGTTCATTTCAAACCATAGGGATATATTATTAGATACTACCTTATTGAATACAGCTTTGTTTGAACATGGTTTAGTAATGACAGCATCAGCAATCGGTGATAATTTAGTTAAAAAATCATTTTTAAAAACATTAGCAAAACTCAATAGAAATTTCTTAGTGCAAAGAGGATTAACACCAAGAGAAATGTTGCAGAGCTCTAAATTATTATCTGAGTTTATGGGTAATTTGCTTTTGCATGAAAATCGTTCGGTGTGGATTGCTCAGCGTGAAGGAAGAACAAAAGATGGTAATGACGAGACAAATCCAGGTGTTTTAAAAATGATTGGAATGGCATCTGATGAGAAAAATGTGATGGACTATTTTAAGAAAATAAAAATAGTTCCTGTTTCTATTTCTTATGAATATGATCCTACTGATGCCTTAAAAATGCCTCAACTAATGGCCGAAGCTAATAATGAAGTGTACGTTAAGGAGAAAAATGAAGATTTCATGACTATTCTAAGCGGAGCTTTAGGCCAAAAGAAACGAATTCATATTCATGTAGGCACTGTTTTGGATGCCGAGATTGATCGTGTAAAAGCGGATAACGACAATTCAAATAAACAAGTCGCAGCACTGGCGCAAGAAATTGACGATACGATATTGAGTAATTACAAATTGTGGCCTACTAATTTTATAGCGTATGATATTGTTCATAAAACAGAACGATACGCTCATTTGTATAGTGAAAACGAAAAATCATTGTTTGAACGCCGATTAGAAATGCGTATAGATCATGATAATCCTGTGGCACTAGATGGATTTTTAGCCATGTATGCTAATCCTGTTGTCAATAAATTAAAATACCATGACATTGTATAAAGCTAAAATACTTTTAATTTATACCGGCGGAACCATTGGTATGCGCAAAGATTTTGAGACTGGAGCACTCAAGGCCTTTAATTTTAGTAAGTTATTGCAAAATATCCCAGAGCTAAAGCAATTAGATTGTGATATTGAAACAGTTTCATTTGAGGTGCCAATTGACTCCTCTAATATGAATCCAGCTGAATGGTCAAAAATGGCAACCCTAATTGAGCAAAATTACAGCACCTATGACGGTTTTGTAGTACTTCATGGATCAGATACCATGTCGTACTCTGCGTCGGCGTTGAGTTTTATGCTCGAAAATTTAGACAAACCAGTGATTTTTACAGGCTCTCAATTGCCAATAGGTGATTTGCGCACTGATGCCAAAGAGAATTTAATTACTGCCATACAAATAGCGTCGTTACGAGATGAAAACGGGCCTTTGATACAAGAGGTTTGCCTTTATTTTGAATACAAGTTATACAGAGGAAACCGCACCACAAAGATAAATGCCGAACATTTTAAAGCATTTACCTCTCCTAATTATCCTGAGCTGGTGGAGTCTGGTGTGCATTTAAAAATAAATCCTGAAATGTTTTTGCCTAAAAGTGCCAATAAAACATTTCAAGTACATAAGAAGTTAGATAATAATGTTGCCATCATAAAAATGTTTCCGGGTATTAGTGAAGCTGTTTTAGCGGCTATTTTTAATATCCCTAACTTAAAAGGAATTGTTCTAGAAACGTATGGATCTGGAAACGCACCTACAGAAGACTGGTTTCTTCATTTATTACACAATGCTATCAAAGCAGGATTGCATATTGTAAATGTAACACAATGTTCTGGTGGTAGTGTAAGTATGGGGCATTACGAAACCAGTACCGAATTGAAAGAATTAGGATTAATATCTGGAAAAGACATCACCACCGAGGCTGCAATTACAAAACTAATGTATGTATTAGGCCAAGATATTGCTGCTAAGGATTTTAAAGCTTTTTTTGAAAAGCCATTGCGTGGCGAAATGATTTAAAGTTAGATTTTGCTTTTCAAAGTCAGTTTTTTTTAAGTTATTTGTAAACCTAATTAGAGAGGTGTCCGAGTGGTTGAAGGAGCTAGCCTGGAAAGCTAGTATATGGGTAACTGTATCGAGGGTTCGAATCCCTTCCTCTCTGCAAAAAAATAATGCTTTCCGCAAGGAGAGCATTTTTTGTTTTAAAGCGTGGCAAACTTTTTAGTTTGTCTAAGCAAAAAAATAAAAAGAAGTAAGCAGGCGCCTGTCTAAGTAATCCGCGTTGTAAATGCTTTGTTTTCGTTAATTAATTAAGTAGGTTGTCATTTTGACGAAGGAGGAATGGCAACAAACGCGAGCAACAAACAGAGATTCCTCCTTCGTCGGAATGACAAATAAACTCTTAACTTAATGACATTGAACGAGCACCAGTGGTTTTTTAAGAAAAATCAATAGGGTGAAACAAATTATTGCCTAAACCGAAACGGATTAGCTTCAAGTGCTGTAATCGACCAATGATAATAGCAGGATGTGTTTGGAATTTTTTTGCATAATTAATAATATCACTTTCGGTTAATGATTGATTGCTAATAATTTCTTTTTCTTGTTGTTTATTTAAAAGCAAATTAGCAGAAAAAGTATCTGCTTCATTTTCATAAATTTGATTTTCTCCATCATATTCAATGTTTTCAATTGAAATATATTTTTTACCATGAAGTAAAATGTGTCCTATCTCATGGAAGAAAGTAAACCAAAAAATATCATTTCTTCTATACCTCCCGCTTAATTGTACTAAAGGAACGTCGTTTAACCATCTTGTAGAGCCGTGAATTGGTGCTTTGGGTAAACAAGGCGTATGCACTACTTTAACTCCCGCATAACTGCATAAATCTTGTATTTTAGTAAAAAAGTCTTCAGGTTGCGAAACCATTATCGTTTTTAACTTTGGTAAAATCTCGGTTAATTTCGTTTTATTAAATTCAGAGATGTTCAATGCTGCAGCTTGAATTTCCCCCTGTCTTAACCATGCTGCTATTGCTCCTGCATTTTCATTTTGTTTCAATGAAATTCTGAAATTCACTAGTAGTTTTTGATTGTGGTAGAAATCATAGTACCCTTTAGTGTTAGATACTTCAAAATACTCAAATAAGTGTATTACCTTTTCTTCTTTTTTTATAGTTGGTTTAACCCAGCCTAGTGCAGCCATTTTAGCATAAGGAAATGTTTTAGTCCATGCTACACCTTCTTCTATTGTTTTTTGATATGCTACTCTAGCTAAGTATTCATCGTAGGTTCTTTGTCTGTTAATCCAGAAATGGGAGGGAATCTTTAATACTTGTTCAAATAAAATTCCCATTTCGGGAGTGATACTACTTTTTCCGTTTAAAACGTCTGAAATTGTTTTTTCAGGTTTTCCAGTTCTTACCGCAAATTCTTTAGCTCCCATTTCTTTTTCAGCCAAAATTTCAGCTAAAGTAGTTCCAGGATGAGAAACTGATTGAGGGTAATATTGGATAATTGTTGCCATTTGTGTTTTTGTTAATGATAATCTTCAATTTCAATTATTTCAACTCCTTTTATCTCTATCCAGAGATATTGACCGTTTTCGTTGGTAGGGATAGGGTCTTCGTGAGGTTCAAAAATTAATCTATAGGGATGAACTAAATTACAAGCCCATTGTCCTTTTCTATTTCCAACTAATTCATGGTAATTTCCAGGTAAATATCTAACATCTTCTAACGTTTGTGCTGCTGCTAAATCATCAAGACGCTGTTTGTATAAATCAGCTTCTCGTTTGCCAAGTTTTTTTTCGGCTAATCGATCATCGTTAGCATACTTTCTTAATTTGTTATCATCAAACGTAATTGTCATGCAAAGGTAAATTATTTTAGTAACAGTAAGTGTTAATTAAAATTTATTTTTTTAAATCTCAATCTTATCAATTTCCTTCATAATCCTATCGGTCTCACTTAGCGCCACAATAATCTTTTGGTAATGCAGAATGTCCTCAAAGGATAATTCTCGTTCCTTGCGGTCTTTGAGCCATTTTTGAGCGGGTTGGTAGCCACCTATGTAAAAATTCCAAGCGACTTCTGGAACGTTATCAAAATATTGGGTGTCGTTGATGTATACGCGCCCCACTGGTTCGGTAGTATCATTATGAGTTATAGTGTCGTTCTCCATTACAAAGTTGCGTTGTTCGTACTTTGGTTTACCTACAACATTATCACCATCTTCGGGATATTCTGTGATATAATTTTCTACTGTTTCGCTTTCTAGTAAATGGATTTCTCGTAATTGACTGCCTAAATCGATCAAATCAATGAATTGACGTGGATTTTTGGGATACGGTACTCTTGGAAAATCAATTTTCAAAAACTCTTTGTATTTCTCTCTGTATGTTGGACTGTGTAATACAGCATAGATATAATCTAAAATATTTAGTGGTGTAAACTGATTGGTTTCTACTGTTGTTGTACCATCAAATTCCTCCGGATTAAAGTAGTAACCTAATTCCTCCGCCATTTGATTAACAATTTCCATGTTTAAGTTTGGCGTTCTGTTGTTGGTGTCTAAAAGAGTTTGTTGATTGTTACTTTCGGGGTATAGGTAAAGGGGGAAGCCGTAATTGCCATCTAATGATGTAATTGTAGTTGGTTCGCAAATCATTTTATCAGATATACCAATACAATTCCAAGTTAAATTACTTCTAGACTTTTTTATAGTCACTAAACTATAATTCTTTTTAATTAAGTGTTTACCAAGTTCTCCTTTCGGTCTCCCCATAAATCCCATACTCTTACCTGAATAAAATGTATATCTTGTGTCAAATGGTCTATATGAGATGGGAATAATACTGTTTGTTATTAATTGATTTTTTACATCATTTATAGCACCTTGTAATGACCAACTAGAACTCTCTTTCTCTAAATTATATTTTGCTTTTAAGTCATCTACTTCTAGGGTTTTTAAATCGTTAACTCTATCAATAATTTCATTTTTTGATAATGAAATACAAAAATTATCGTTTTTTGTAGATAGTCCAGACAAATAAAAATTAAATAATTCATGTATCGAAAACCCTTTTTTATAATCCTCAATACCAATAAAGTCTTTGCTATTTAAAAAATATTCAGGAGCATTTGAACTTATTTTTTCAAATGGAATTTTATAAATATCCGAAGAGTTTAAAAAAGAGTATTTGCTTTTTCTTTTTCCAATAAGTTCGTGATAGAATATAGTAGAATCGTTTTTTTTCTTTGTCTTAACAAATAAATTTATTGAAACCCCTGTTGTGATATCAAATACATTTTCGTCTAATTCATCTTCTTCATTTCTTTTTTTCTTTTTAACATTTCCATTTAAATCAATGATAAATAATTTATCAAATGATTTTAATAGACTCCATCTCATGCCACGAAATGTACCATTGTCTAGATACCCGTGAGGGTTAATAAAAGCAAGTACTCCTTCACCATTTTTGTCTATGTAATGTTGTGCAAAACGCATGAATTTCACATAATCATCATTTATCATTTTTGGGTTGCGCTCTTTTAGTTTCTCTTTTCCTCCGGGTTCTTTCTTGTAATCTTCCATGAGGTTCATAATCCACTCACCTTTATTCGCACTTTCGCCACTATACGGTGGATTGCCTATCACAACCATAACGGGTGCATCGCGTTTTATAGCATTAGCTTGGTCGGCTTCGTCACTCAACCAGCTGCTAAATAAGGTTTGAGAGTCGGGGTGGGCTTCTTCTAAACTATTGGTTAGGAAAATCTTAAAACGTTGGTCATCGGTGGGTTTATAACCTGTTTCGGTCAATAGCATATCCATTTTAAGGTGCGCCATGGCGTAAGAGGCCATTAGTAACTCAAAACCATTCAAGCGCGGTATTAAATCGTTAGTAACGTACTTGCTCCAAATGCCTTGTTGTCCCTTGAATTTCTTGTGAATGTGTTTTACCACCTCGGCTAGAAAGGTTCCTGTTCCGGTGGCCGGATCTAAGATTTGAACTTTGTGAACTTCGACTTCGGTTTCTACTTCTACAATTTTAGATTTAGCACCTACACCTGTTTGAGTAACGGCTTTTTTCTTGATTTTAATTTTGCTTGTATCAGCTAAACCTTGTGGTAAGTTGAACTCGGTTTTTAAAATATCATCTACAGCACGCACTATAAAATTTACTACAGGTTGTGGCGTGTACCAAACTCCACGTGCCTTACGTAAGGCTGGATTGTATTCTCCTAGAAAGGTTTCGTAAAAATGCACCACGGGATCTTCTTGCTTGGTGCTTTTTCCGAAGTTCTTCATAATATCCTCGACATCACTTGCCAAGAAAATAGATATTAATTCATCTACTATCCAAACCAAGCGCGTATCTAGGTCGTAACCTGCTATATCTTGAAATAACTTTCGTAAAAACGGATTGCTTTTAGGTATAAGCGTGGCAGCTTCTTCTCGTGAAAAATTTTCTAATGTTGGGTCGTGATAACGAGCGGCAAACATTCCGTAAGCAATGGTTTGTGCATAAATATCGGCGAAAGCCTTATTGTCGATATCATGAATTAGCATTTGCTGAAACGACAACATTTGCGATTTTAGTTGCGAACGGTTGTTGTGTTCATCATCACTGATTAAAGATTTTTCAATAACATCGGCCATTAACTTTGCTTTACCCGCCATCATCTGCGCCAGCTTTGTGGGGCTTTTAATGGTTTGCGATATGGTTTCGGCAAAGTTTTTAATCAAGTTTTTAAACTGGTCGAAGTTTTCGGGCTTAGCAGTGATGCTTCCATTTTCTAAAGAAGCAATTTCAATTTTAGTAACAAATTCACCATCTTTATAAAAATGGAAATCCATGTAATCTGTAAATATCAAATTGGTCAAACCTGCTTTGTATCTATCAAACTGTTCTTTCAGTTTTTTATCTTTTAGGTCTACGCCAATATCTTTAGCTTCTACATACCCAACAGGAATGTCCTTACGTGTCAATACATAATCAGGTGCACCACAAGCCACTCTAGCGGGCTCATTCGTTACTAAAACATCTGGCAAAATAGCCATTAAAAGATTCTGCAAATCCCCACGGTAGGAGTGTTCTCGTGCGTTACCTGTTTGAAATAAAGTATTTATTTTGGTAATGTATTGTTCAATGGTCATGTAGCGAATTTTTCTTGTTTGATTTTTTACATGCAGTGATCCCTTTAATAACAGTTTTAAAATCGTGGTATTTTAAATGCTGTTATCAATTTTTTTAGGGTACTGATATGTAATGATGCTTTACTATAGCGTTTGAAGGCTAAATGTAAGAAATTCGGAGTTGAATTTCATAATATCTTATCAACAAAAGAGAAATTGTGGTACAAATACAAAACGGGAGTAGGTTTTAACTAAGTTTATTTTTTTGGTTTGTTCTAATTGTTTTTTTTATTTTTAGTTCAGCCAGTTTTTCTTTAAACTCTTTGCCCAATGGATGTTGTTCTACAAAAACGTTGTACTTGCTCTTCATTTCAAGGTTAAGTTCTTTGATTATAAAGTCAGAAAAATTTTTACTTTGAAGCAATAGTGCTTCTTTGTTTTTAATTACTGCTTGAGATCTTTGAAGAAATAAAAGTGCTTGATACTCTTTTTGTACTTTGTATTCTAAGGAATTAAGAAGTTTCTGTTTGGTTTTAATATACTCTGCGATAAAAAACGCTTCCTCATCAGGAAGCGTTTTTTTATTCTGCCTAGACGTAAGAGCAGTATAATTGCCAGAGATTTTATAAGGTTAAACTTGCTGTTACAGTATATTTGATTTCGATATTATAAGTACCTGCAGGGCATAAAGAGCTTGGTTTAATCCTAAATTGAATTGGGATATTTTGCATGCAGCCTACAAATTCCATTATTAGTGCAGCTTGCGATGCATTAGTAGGAACTGTAACGTAGCTTCCCCCGTTAGCAGGAGTTAGATTTCTTGGTCCTAATGGCTTTATTAATAAGGTATCATACGTACTAGTAGAAGGAACTCTTTGCCCACTGTTTATAGTTGTTTTTGCTTCAAGGATGACATTTGCAGGAGCATTAACAGAATTGATGTAAACCCTATACTTAAACACATTGCCTTGACAAACAGTTGTTGAGGGGACTAATAAAATGGGATTTAATATAAAACCAATTCTAGTAGCATCAAAAGCAGTTTCAAACCCTACCGTGTTGTCATCAACTCCAGCCTCCAATACTACGTTGTTCGTTGATTGAATAAAACTTGGTGATCCGGTAACGGTAAGGGTTCCATCTAAAAGTTGAGCTTGTGAATAATGGGAGCTTAATAAGAGAATAATGGCTAATATGATTGATTTTTTCATTTGTTGTTATTTAATTTCATAAATGATTTCAAATCCATTGGGTAGTGATAATCCGCTCTGGTTTTCTACTGTAATTCTAAGATTATAACCAGTGCCTAGGCCATTTCCGGTGTAGCCACTTGCAAAATTGTTAATCAAGATTTGTTCAGTAGTACTCAAGGTAATTGGGGCGATATTTTGATTAGCGATAAATGACCCACCAATACTTGTTGCAGCTATAACCTGAATTTTTATCAAAATGCCAGCAGGAACTATTTGGTTTGTGCGCACATAAATTTTAGCATTAGCAAAATTCACACCTCGATAGGTATAATTTAACCAAATGTTTTCATTTGTTGAAATTCCGCCAACACCAGTTGCAGGTAAACCAGCTTCTAAGTTATTGACACTAACTCCAAAACTTATAGTGTTGCTAGGGTCAGGCTCTGCATCAATAATAGCAATGGGTTGAAGGCTCAAAGTTGCAAAGTTGGAGCGTTGGCCTCCTCCTAGCAAAAATGAACTAATATTATTTGCATCAATCGTTTGTTGAGAAAGGCAAATATTAAGGTTCAAAACCATTAACGTTACTAATATGTAATTTATATTTTTCATCCTTAAGATCCTATTGTAAAGTTTTTACTTTTAAACTGTACTTTACGTTCTTTGCCTTTTACAGGTACATTGATAGTGATTTTTTGTCCTTCTTTTACAGTGATTTGAGTTTCTTTTTCAATTTCAAAAAACTCTTTTCCTTTGTAACGTGTAAGTTTTAATTTGTATGTTCCTGGAACAATATTTTGAAATTTGAAAACTCCTTGCGCATTAGACTCAACGTTGTACGTGAAGTTTTCATTTTCAATTTTTAGATATCCTTCCAGATTATTACCGTTTGGCCTTGACAATTCTGGAAAAACAAGAGTTCCTATTATTGAGGATGCTCGCACAATTGTTATGTTTAATTCTGCTTTTTTATCTTTTTCTACAGTAACTTGAAATGGCGTTTTTGTAGCGGGAATTATTCCAAATGGAAGGGTAGACTCATCCATTAAAATATAATTCTTTCCAAGAGGTAAGTTATTTAACTCAAAAACTCCTTTGGCATTGGTAACAATACTTTTTCCAGCTGCTATAATTTTTATTCCTTTTACATCTATGCTTTTATCATTGACTTGAATTAAGCCATTTACCCCACCTTGTTCTAGAATTCTTTTTATTGGAACTCCAAACGAATAGGTGTAGGTTCCAAAGGCAAGTAGTTCCTTTTTATTGGTCACTCCAGGATTTTCAAAATAATTAGCTCGGATTTCAAATAAATGATTTTTAGCTAGAGTCACCATTAACATTGCATTTATGAAATCACGTCTTAAGTAGGTGTCTTCTGGGCTGAAACCACTATTGTAGGTGGTATTGAATCTAAAGTTTCTGTTGAAATTATAGTCAATACCAACACTGTAGGTATAGAAGTTTTCATTAGCATTCCTATCATTATATCGATTGCTGTAATTGTGATTAATACCGCTTCTAAGTGAAAAATGATTTGAGAACCGATAAGAGGCATCTAAATTATGAGAATATGTTGTTCTGTATTGCAAATCGTTGCTTAATAAATTTTGCGTTTCGGCAATTCTTCCAGTAAAGCCAAAAGCGAAAGTCCTACCAGAGAAAATATATCTGTAATCAATTCCAGATTCTTTATAAAAATAACTTTTGGGCTCAAGTTGATCCTCTCTTATTCTTCTATCTACGCGAATATCAATATAACTTTTAGGTCCAAAACGGTATCCTATTCTACCGAAATAATTTTCAAAATAGGGCTCAGCAGCAAAAAACAAAGGGTTTAATCTCTTATTTACTTCAGATAAGGTTTGTCCAACGACAAAATCGAACTTTCTAAATTTATAAGACAAGCTATTGCTATATTCAATACTGTTTCTAATGATTCCAAAGTAATTTTCACCTGAAAATGTAAAACTTCCACTGTAAGTCAAATCTTTCATCTTTTGAACAAGGGTAACAAAATGAGCTTGATCAGTGTGTTTATTAGTAACGCTTAGTGAAGACTCTGCGTTGATAAACGTGTTTTTTGACCTAAGTTCAAAATTAGCAGTACCAATTTGACCTTTTTCATCCAAGTTAGCTTCTATGTTTTTGTTGGCTCCCATAACAGTTCCTTTAGAGCTTTCTACTGCAAATCCTAATAAGGCGTTCTTATTAAAACGATAAACAGATTTAAAGCCAAATAGTGCTTCTGAATTAAAGCTGTACAATCTCGGCTTCGTAAAGAAAGCAGATAGTGTCCAATTATTTATATTTTGATCAACTCTAAATCCCATTCCAAATCGGCTATCAAAACCTAATCGATTGATATAGTAGGCGTGATCTCCTAGATATACGGTCGTGTTATTATTGTATTTATAGATTAAACTATATTGATCTGTAATACCGAAATTTTTTAAATTCTTTTGTTGAGGCGCTCGTATGATCAAATTTAAGTAATTTTTTCTTTTCAAATCCAAAAATCCATCACCTATAAGTTCCCCTGAAATGGTTGAATAATGTTCGTCTTGAAATGTATTACTATTATAGTTAACACTAAAGCGTAATGGATATCTAAAAAACGGATCTGCTTGTTTAAGTTTTGTGGGGAACACTTTTGTGCTGCCGTAAGCTTTGTAAGACTTGCCAGAGGTTACACTCATCGCATTTAAAGAGGTTGTGATAGTAGTAAAGTCATAGTATTTTGCGTCAGTTTTTTGCATTAATTCAACTGTTGCCGTCATATTTGGGCCTAGTTTCATCAATTTCCCTCCTTTAATGGTGTTTGTACTGGATAATGAGATTTCTTGTTCCACATTACCTCTGTTTTTAATTTCATATTTGGCCGTTATCATTTCACCTGCTTGCACTTTCTCTGAAGTGTATAGATTATACACCTCTAGGTCTAAGTTTGGTTCAATGTTAAAAACAACTTCTTTTGAGCCAATTTTACTTCCATTTAAATTTTTAACGATAAAAGTCGCAGCAGTGTTTCCGGATGGATTGTCTACCGGTATATTGAAACTAATTAACACCATTTTCTTTTGGTTAGCCTCCAATACTCCAATATCACTTATAGAAATCAAGCTCCAATTGCGAGGCAATTCAGCTATAAGTTTTAAATTAGAAGTACTGTTTTCACCATTTTCAATTTCGATAATTAACGTATGGCTTTTATTTGTTGGATAACTTTCTTTAAGGTTTAAGACCCGAATTTTAATTTGTTCGATTCCTGAAGCATTTTGTTTTTTTTCTTTTGTTTCAACAATTGTAGCAGTAGAAATTTTTATATTTTCGGATGCGGGTACACTTTTTTTATTGGTTTCAGAAGTTCCTTTTGCTAAATCTTCCTTAGAATTAGTAGCAGAGGCAACTTTTTGTTTGTCTACAGTTTTAGGGTTAGTAGTGTTTCCTTTTTCTGGAATTATAGTGTTTTTAGTGTTTTGTTTTGTGCTTGATTTTTCACTCGCGTTACTGTTGTTTTTTACAGTATTTTGTTTCGATAAGCTTGATTTCGATGCGTTTGTAGCAGCAAGTTTTATATTAGCCTCTTTTGCTGGTGCTTTTGCCGATGAACTTGTAGCGGTATTTTTTACGCTATTTATTGCTAATTTTTTATCGTTTTGTTTTGACTGTGCCTCTTTTACAGCTGCAACTCCAGTCGAATTATTATTCGTTTTTGCCGCTGCCACAGGAGCAGTTTCATTTGGAGCAGCACTTGTTTGAGTTTTGTCTTTTGTAACCGTACGCTGGACGTCCTCTTTAGTTAACGATTTTACATCGTTTTGTTTTTTGTTATCAGCTGTAGCATTTTTAGTCGTATTTGCTACTGTTGTATTGTTGTCTGGTTTAGACTTTAATTCTTTTACTCCGGTAACTCCAGTTGCATTAGTATTTGTTTTTGCCGCTGCCACAGGAGCTGTTTCATTTAGAACAACACTTGATTGAGTTTTGTCTTTTGCAATAGAACGTTGTACATCCTCTTTGGAAAACGATTTTACATCGTTTTGTTTTTTGTTATCAGTTGTAGCATTTTTAGTCGTATTAGCTACTGTTGTATTGTTGTTTGGTTTAGACTTTAATTCTTTTACAGCTGCAACTCCAGTAGCATTAGTATTCGTTTTTGATACGGCCAATGGAGCAGTTTCATTTAGAACAACACTTGATTGAGTTTTGTCTTTTGCAATAGTACGTTGCACATCCTCTTTAGTAAACGATTTTACATCGTTTTGTTTTTTGTTATTTGCAATAGCATTTTTAGTCGTGTTTATTTCAGTAGCATTACTATTCGTGTTTGATGCAGCCAATGGAGCTATTTCATTTGAATCAGAGTTTGCTTGAGTTTTATCTTTTAAGAAAGCACGTTGCATTACTTGTAACTCATTTTTGGTAAACGATTTTACATCATTTTGTTTTTTGTTATCTGCTATAGCATTTTTAGTCGTGTTTATTTCAGTAGGATTACTATTCGTGTTTGATGCAGCCAATGGAGCAATTTCATTTGAATTAGAGTTTGCTTGAGTTTTATCTTTTGAGAAAGCACGTTGCATTACTTGCAACTCATTTTTGGTAAACGATTTTACATCATTTTGTTTTTTGTTATTCGCTGTAGCATTCTTAGTCGTGTTTGTTTCAGTAGCATTACTATTCGTTTTTACCACGGCCAATGGAGCTATTTCATTTGAATCAGAGTTTGCTTGAGTTTTATCTTTTGAGAAAGCACGTTGCATTACTTGCAACTCATTTTTGGAAAACGATTTTACATCATTTTGTTTTTTGTTATCTGCTATAGCATTTTTAGTCGTGTTGATTTCAGTTGCATTACTATTCGTTTTTGATGCAGCCAATGGAGCAGTTTCATTTGAATCAGAGTTTGCTTGAGTTTTATCTTTTGAGAAAGCACGTTGCATTACTTGCATCTCATTTTTTGTAAAAGATTTTACGTCATTTTGTTTTTTGTTTTCAGCAATAGTATTTTTAGATGTGTTTATTGATGTTGTATTGTTATTTTGTTTGGATTTTATTTCTTTTTCAGCTGGAACTCCAGTAGCATCAGCGTTCGCTTTTGCCGCTGCAATTACATCAGTTTCATTGGAATCATTATTTCCTTGAGTTTTATCTTTTGAGAAAGCACGTTGCATTACTTTCATTTCTTCGTCAGTAAACTTTTTTTGCATCGTTTTGGTTAGAAGCGCCAGCATTACGATCTTTTTCTGTGATTTTTGATGTTGGTTCTGCATTTGATGTCTCACTTGCTTGTTTCTTATAGTAATTCGATGAGTCATTATCCTCATATTGAATTGGTGTAGTTGTAGGTGTTGAAGTAGTACTCACACTTACTGTATCCAAATCTTCAGACTGCACTCCCATCCCACATCCTATGTAGAGGGGTAGAAGTAGATAGATGAATTTATATACAGTTTTCATAGTAGAGGATTATAATTAATGGAATGGGACTGTAAGCTTTAGTCTATAGCAAGACTAACATTAGTTCCTACAAATTTTTCTCTCGAATCAGCAACCAAAAGACAGGTGTAATTTCCTTTAGGTAGTTCGGAAATGTTGATGGTGTAATCTTTGCAAAAACCAGGGAATACTAAGCCTCTAATTGTTGTTTTTTGAAAAATATTTTTCCCTTCAGAATCATAAACCTCTAAGGATAATTTTACGCCTTCTATAAATGAATTTTGATTAGCAATTTTAACTATTAAGTTTTTGTTATCTGTAGTTTTGTCAATGTCAACTTTTTGGAAATCTAAGCTTACTTCATCAAGGCTATTTACGTTTGTTATTAATGCAATAGCATATCTCATTTTTGTGTTCAGGCCTATGTTGTGAGCAAGTTTTTCTTTTTTTATAGGTTTGTCTATGTCAATCATTAACATGTTCCAGAAGGTGCCTCTTATTGCTTGGTCTTTTGGGATGTTGATTGTAAATCTATAACTATATTGTTCTTTTGGATTCAGTATCTTGTCCATTAAACTGCCATCAAACCAGTTTAAAGATGATTTTAAGTGGGATTGTGTAGTTGAAAATGTTCGATCTCCTAAGCAAGAAAAAATAGCTTCTTGTAAACTAAAGGATACTGTTTGCTGTTCATCTGAATTATTCAGTAGAATTACTTCGCCCTGGATTTGAGTGCCAGAGATTCCTGAATAAATATGTGTTAATCCGTTTGTTACAACAACACTCGAGTAGGTCAAATTCACGAATAAAAATAACGCGATAATTAAGTATGTCTTTTTCATTTTTAGGTTTATTAAGAAAATAATGGGATAGGGGTTTTTAACTCTATACTAAAGTTAATATCTAAGTCGGGAAATTGATAGTGATTTTCGATAGCCAGCTTGTTACTGCAGTTAAACGGTATTATTTAGTCTTTGAACTATTTTGACAAGTCATAATGATATTAATGTGGTCTATTTTTGATTGAAGATGTCATAAAATAAGACTGCTGTGTTGCTGTTAACTGTGTTTTTAAAATCAATCCAAAAAAAAGAGAGGTTCTATACACTGTGTAAAGAACCTCTCTTGGTAGATGGTAAAAATAAATGTAGTGCATTAAATATCAGTCAAAGTGTATTTAAGAGTTGCACTGTAATCCCCAGCACGGTATAATGCAAAGTTTCCATTTTGCTCCACAGTGTAAGTTAATTTTACACCTCTAGCCAAATCTCCGGTGTAAACACTTTCAATGCTGTTTACTAATAGTGCATCAACACCAATTGCATTTGTTACTCCTAAACGTACTCCTGCAGCAGTTACCGTTCCAGCAGAATCTGTTGTACCTCCATTAGCAATTATTGCTGGAGCTACAGGTGTGATTTTTAAATCTAAACTTGCTGGAAATGTACTACCCGCTTCTAACTGAACATTGATCTGACGGGTTAAGTCGTATCCGCTTCCATTTGCTGCTGTCGCTACAACGCTTGTGTAATTCAAGTATAAATTTGTATAACTCAAGGCTGAAAACGCGTACAAACCAGCTTCACGATTGACTCCAGTTTGTGTAGCATTAGCCATGTTGAATACAACAGTTGCAGCTTCTGTTCCGGTATTGCTGTCATAAATGTCTATCAATGCAATTTCTGGCACACTTACATTTAAAAGATGTGTAGCAGTGTTGACATCGCTGTTGTCTTGAGCATTTGCATTGCTGGCAAATAAGGCAGCAACGGCTACGAATAATAGGTTAACATTTTTCATAATATGGTTTTTTTAATTATTAATATATTTCAAAATTACAATCTAAGTTCGTTGTTAGGTCTGGTTTTTCGTTAGACTACATTGAAGTATAGACGAAAACAAGTCCATCAAAGTCTTGCTGTAAATGATGTGGACTTGTTTTAAAGGAAAAAATTAACATTTCTTCTTAACCATCTGTGATTGCTAAGTCAGCATGTTTATTGCCAAAAAAAAAGGTTCTATACAGTGTGTAAAGAACCTTCTTTGTAGGTGGTAAAGAGAAATGTAATGCATTATATATCAGTCAAAGTGTATTTAAGAGTTGCACTGTAATCTCCTGCACGGTACAACGCAAAGTTTCCATTTTGTTCTAATGTGTAGGTTAATTTTACACCTCTAGCTAAATCTCCTGTATATACACTTTCAATACTTGTTACTAATAGCGCATCAACACCAATTGCATTAGTCACTCCTAGTGCTACTCCTGCAGCAGTTACTGTTCCAGCAGAATCTGTTGTACCTCCATTAGCAATAATTGACGGAGCTACAGGTGTGATTCTTAAATCTAAACTTGCTGGAAAGGTACTACCTGCTTCTAACTGAACGTTGATTTGACGTGTTAAGTCGTATCCGCTTCCATTTGCTGCTGTAGCGACAACACTAGTGTAATTCAAGTATAAATTTGTGTAACTCAAGGCTGAAAACGCGTACAAACCAGCTTCACGATTGACACCGGTTTGTGTAGCATTCGCCATGTTGAATACAACAGTTGCAGCTTCTGTTCCAGTATTGCTGTCATAAATATCTATCAATGCAATTTCTGGTACACTTACATTTAAAATGTGTGTAGCAGTGTTTACATCACTGTTGTCTTGAGCATTTGCGTTGCTAGCAAATAATGCAGCAACGGCTATGAATAGTAGGTTAACATTTTTCATAATATGGTTTTTTAATTATTAATATATTTCAAAACTACGACCTAAGTTCGTTGTTAGATCTTGTTTTTCGTTAGATTGCATTGAAGTATAGATGAATACAAGACCATAAAAGTCTTGCTGTAAATGATGTGGACTTGTTTTTAGGTAAAAATTAAGGATTTCTTCTTAACCAACTGTGATTGCTAAGTCAGCATGTTTATTGCCAAAAAAGAAAGGTTCTATACGTAGTGTAAAGAACCTTCTTTGTAGGTGGTAAAAATAAATGTAATGCATTATATATCAGTCAAAGTGTATTTAAGAGTTGCACTGTAATCTCCAGCACGGTACAACGCAAAGTTTCCATTTTGTTCTAATGTATAGGTTAATTTTACACCTCTAGCTAAATCTCCTGTGTAAACACTTTCAATACTTGTTACTAATAGCGCATCAACTCCAATTGCATTAGTCACTCCTAGAGCTACTCCTGCTGCAGTTACTGTTCCAGCAGAATCTGTTGTACCTCCATTAGCAATAATAGACGGAGCTACAGGTGTGATTCTTAAATCTAAACTTGCTGGAAAGGTACTACCTGCTTCTAACTGAACGTTGATTTGACGTGTTAAGTCGTATCCGCTACCATTTACTGCTGTAGCTACAACACTAGTGTAATTCAAGTATAAATTTGTATAACTCAAGGCAGAAAACGCATACAAACCAGCTTCACGGTTGACACCAGTTTGTGTAGCATTAGCCATGTTAAAAACAACAGTTGCAGCTTCTGTTCCGGTATTGCTGTCATAAATGTCTATCAGAGCCACTTCTGGTACACTTACATTTAAAAGGTGTGTAGCAGTGTTGACATCGCTGTTGTCTTGAGCATTTGCGTTGCTAGCAAATAAGGCGGCAACGGCTACGAATAGTAGGTTAACATTTTTCATAATATTGGTTTTTTAATTATTAATATGTTTCAAAGCTACAATTGATGTTCGTTGTTAGATCTTGTTTTTCGTTAGACTGCATCGAAGTATAGACGAATAAAAGCCTTTATATGTTCTTGTGAAAATAGGATTTCTAAAAAGTGTTGGCTTCTAGTTGTAAGTTTTATGATTCGCTTATTTGTACTCTATTACGGTAATGGAGAAAATTCACCAAATAAATGTGTCAAAATCCTATCTTTGTATGATGGCTATAGAGAATAGCACTCATCATTACTATATCAAAAGAGAATATGAAAAGGATATCGTTCCAGAACAAATCTGCGTGGTTGTTACTACCTTGCTTTCTATTATTTCCTTTTTCTGCTGTTTTTTCTCAAGAAATAGCTCCCGTAAAAGAAGAATCCGTCAAAATAGATTCATTATACAGAGAAGATCAGTTTTATTTTGCTTTATCATACAACTCATTGGTAAACAGACCTGCAGGAGTGTCTCAAAATAAATTTTCTTCGGGTGTATCGCTGGGTTTTTTAAGAGATATGCCTATTAATGCTAATAGGACTTGGGCCATAGCCACAGGACTGGGATTTACTTATAACAATTTCAATCAAAATCTTTTAGTGAATGAGCAAAATGGTGTTGTGAATTACCAACTCATTCCTGCCGATGTCCGTGTAGATAAAAACAAGTTTTCTCAACTCTCAGTGGATGTGCCTATAGAATTAAGATGGCGTACATCAACTTATGAGAGTCATAAGTTTTGGCGCATTTATACGGGTTTAAAATTTAGTTATTTGTTGTATGATCGTTCCCTTTTTAACGGAAGTCCAGAGCGTATTATAGTTCAAAACAATTCTGATTTTAATGCACTTCAGTACGGAGCGTATCTTGCTACGGGTTATAACACTGTAAATTTGTACATGTATTATGGTTTAAATCCTTTGTTTCAAAAAGCAACATTAAATGGAGCTTCTGTAAACATGAGAACATTTAATTTGGGAATTATTTTTTATATCTTATAACCACAAGAACAATAAAAACAATTGTGGCGCAGCGCCTAGTGCAAAACCAATAACGAGTTCTTTATAGGTGTGCGCGTTCATTACCAGTCGGGAGGATGCTATAAGTCCGTTCAATAAAATGAGTAATGCAACGGTAATTGTATTTTGCAATTGCAAATGCATGCTTAAACCTATAATAAAAACAGTCAAAGAGCTTATGCTTAGTAGGTGTAAGCTTGCTTTAATGTTCATAAAAAGCAAGAGTAATGCCATTAAACTACTAAAAAGTCCCCCAATTAAAAAGAAATGCAATTCAGGATAACGATTAATCACGATTGTGTTTTTGACTAGCAAAATAATTAAAAAACAATGCAATAATAACGGAATCTTTCGTTGTGCAATTTTATAAACCATTACCGAATCAATTTGTCCTGAAACCTTTAGGATAAAAAATCCCAATATAGGAATACACAAGGTTAATAAAGCCACTTGAAAGAGCACAAATAATTTTTCTTGAAACTGAAACGTGTTTCCACTATACCACATATATAGAAAAGCTGCTATAGTTGGTATAAAAACAGGGTGAAAGACATAAGAGAAAACAGGAAGGATTTTTTTCAAGACAATTTTTTTTGAAAACAAATATAATGAATCTTATAAGTGTAAAAAACACCCTTTTTCTTTTGCTACTTGTTTTTTGAATTCTAGAAGCTTTATCCTAGAAAGAGCGTGTAATTTTTGTGTATTTTTGATAAAAATTAAAGCTTAATTGCAATTTTAAGTAAGATAATAAGGAGAACTATGAGTCAAAAAATTCTAGCAAGTTTGCAAACAATTCAATCCGTGCGTCATGGCGATTTTGATAATGATGACTTAGATGCTGTTTCTATTGATAGCCGATCGTTACAAAACGGAATTCAAACGCTTTTTTTTGCTTTGGTTGGCGTGCAGCATGACGCGCATGACTATATAGATGATCTTATTGTATCGGGAGTTCAAAACTTTGTAGTCACTTTTATCCCAAAAGAGTGCGAAGGAAAAGCTAATTTTTATGTCGTTGCTAATACGATGACGGCCTTGCAAGAATTTGGAGCATATTACAGAGCGCTTTTTCAAATTCCAGTTATTGGGTTAACCGGTAGCAACGGAAAGACCATTGTTAAGGAGTGGCTCAATTTTTTATTGTCTCCAGATTACAATATCATTCGCAGTCCAAAAAGTTATAACTCACAAGTTGGCGTGCCATTATCTGTTGTTGCCATAAATGAAAAACACAACTTAGGTATTTTTGAAGCAGGTATTTCAACTCGTGGCGAAATGCAAAATTTAGAAAAAATCATCAAGCCAACCATAGGAGTGCTCACCAATATAGGTACTGCACATGACGAAGGATTTACCAATACAACTGAAAAAATTAAAGAGAAATTATTATTATTTCAAAATGCTGAAGTACTAATTTATTATAAAAATCAAACCGTTGAAGCATACTTGCCATCGGACATACAAAAATTCTCTTGGAGTTTTTTAGATCCCTTAGCAACCGTACTTGTTACTAAAGAACTGAAGGATGCGAATACTATTTTGCACATTCATTATATTGAAGTGGTTTTCGATGTCAAGATTCCTTTTTTTGATGAAGCTTCAATAGAAAATGCCATTTCTTGTATTTTAGTTTTGTTGTTTTTACATGTTGAGGTCAATACTATTCAGGAGCGTATATCGCAATTGTATCCGGTTGAAATGCGCCTGAAATTAAAAAATGGCATCAACAACTGCAATATTATTGATGATAGTTATAGTAGTGATTTCCAGTCATTGAAAATTGCATTGGACTTTCTTGAAAATCAAAAACAGTCTAAGAAAAAGACTTTGATTTTATCAGATATTTTTCAAAGCGGATTATCCCTTGAGGAGTTGTATGATAAAGTTTCGTATCTCATCAAGGTCAATAATATTGATCGGGTAATCGCTATTGGTGAAACTATTAGTAGATTTCAAGATAAGTTTACCAATGCTCTTTTTTACAAAACGACAGCCGAGTTTATTGCCGATATAGCACAACTAGATTTTTTTAATGAAACCATTTTAATAAAAGGAGCAAGAGCATTTCAATTTGAAGAAATAGTGTATTTACTCGAAGAGAAAACACATGAAACTGTTTTGGAAATCAATTTGAATGCGATCACGCACAACCTAAATTTTTTCAAAGCTAAGCTTAAGCCAAATGTAAAAATTATGGTAATGGTCAAGGCTTTTGGATATGGTAATGGCGGTCTTGAAATTGCAAAATTGTTAGAGTTTAATAAGGTGAATTACCTAGGTGTGGCCTTTGCAGATGAGGGAATAGCATTAACAAAAGGTGGGATTAAAGTTCCTATTATGGTTCTCAATCCAGAAAGCACTAGTTTTTCAGCAATTATCAAACATAAATTAGAACCAGAGATTTACAGTTTAAAAGGACTTTACGCCTTTTTAAAAATTGCCAGCCAAAAAGGATTAGAGAATTTTCCCATTCATATTAAGATGGATACTGGAATGCATCGATTGGGTTTTGAAGCGGCTACAATAGACGAATTGATTTTGGCTTTGCAAGGAAACAAAACAGTACAAGTCAAAAGTATTTTATCACATTTAGCAACTAGTGATGATCCTTCTCAACATGATTTTGCTCGATCACAAATAGCGCTTTTTGAGCAACTATCCTCAAAACTGATGGCTCAATTACCGAATGTTCCATTGCGACACATCTTGAACACATCTGGAATTAGTAATTTTATGGATGCTCAATATGATATGGTTCGGTTGGGAATTGGTTTATATGGAGTTTCAAATGATAGTGACGAACAACATAAACTACAGAATGTGGGTACACTGAAATCCATAATTTCACAATTACGTACTATTAAAACAGGAGAAAGCGTAGGGTATGGCAGGCGATTTGTAGCTTCAAAAAACACGGTAATTGCCACGATACCTATTGGTTATGCTGATGGAATTTCAAGAGGATTGGGCAATGGTGTAGGTCATGTACTAGTGCGAAATACTAAAGCGGCTATTGTGGGTAGTGTCTGTATGGATATGTTGATGGTTGATGTGACTGGAATTGATTGTAAAGAAGGAGATGTTGTGGTGCTTTTTGGAGAGCAGCTCCGAGTGAATGAAATTGCTGAGAAATTAAATACAATTCCTTACGAAATATTAACGAATGTATCTCAACGGGTAAAACGTGTCTTTTATAGAGAATAGTTATAATTTTGTTAATTTTTTGCTTATTCGCATTAAAAATTTATTTAAGTTCGTGCTCACAAATAAATATTAAATTAAAATTAGATTATTATGGGATTTTTTAGTGATTTCAAAGCTTCTTTGATGAAGGGCGATGTACTAAGTCTTGCTACTGCTGTAGTAATGGGTGGTGCTTTTGGTAAAATTGTTGGATCTGCTGTTGATGACGTAATTATGCCTATAGTAGGTTTAGTAACAGGCGGAATAGATTTTACCCAGAAATTTGTGGCTTTAAATGGCAATTCTTATCCAGATTTAGCTGCTGCAAAAGCTGCTGGTGCTGCCGTAATTACATATGGTAATTTGGCACAAGCAATCATCAATTTTGTAATTATTGCTTTCTTTATTTTTGTAGTGTTAAGAGCTGCTGAAAAAGCTAAAAAGAAAGAAGAAGTTGCAGCTGCTCCTGCTGGTCCTACTCAAGAAGAGTTGTTAACTCAAATTAGAGATTTATTAAAAAAGTAATTTCCGCTACATTATATATTCTAACTAAACCGCCACGTAATTGTGGCGGTTTTTCTTTGTGTATATTTCATTCTGTATCTAAGTTTTGGCATAAACCAAATAGAGCTCGTTTAATAAAAAGTTTGTTTTGTAACATTTTGTTATTTTTTGTGAACGGTGTTGAAATGTTTTTAATATTAATTACTTTTGTTCTTCAAATGTAAACCTAGAAAAAAAAACATACGATGAAAATAGCAGTTGTAGGAGCCACAGGAATGGTAGGCGAGATCATGTTGAAAGTTTTAGCCGAAAGAAACTTCCCAGTAACAGAATTAATTCCAGTAGCATCAGAACGTTCTGTAGGGAAAGAGATTGATTTTAAAGGTCAAAAATATACTGTTGTGGGCTTGCAAACTGCTGTTGACATGAAAGCAGATATTGCTTTATTTTCAGCTGGAGGAGAAACTTCTCTGGTGTGGGCTCCAAAATTTGCTGCTGCGGGAACTACGGTTATTGATAACTCATCAGCTTGGAGAATGGATCCTACAAAAAAACTTATTGTTCCAGAGATTAATGCTGATGCGCTAACTGCTGCTGATAAAATTATAGCCAATCCAAACTGTTCTACTATTCAAATGGTGTTGGTATTAGCGCCATTGCACCGTAAATACAATATCAAACGTGTGGTTGTTTCAACATACCAATCCATCACTGGAACAGGAGTTAAAGCAGTACAACAATTAGAAAATGAATATGCAGGTGTACAAGGTGAAATGGCCTATAAGTATCCTATTCACCGCAATGCGATTCCACAATGTGACTCTTTTGAGGAAAACGGTTATACCAAAGAAGAGATGAAATTGGTTCGTGAAACACAAAAAATATTAGATGACAGAACTATTGCTGTAACGGCTACTGCGGTACGTGTTCCTGTTGTAGGTGGACACAGTGAGGCGGTGAATGTGGAGTTTACAAACGACTTTGATGTGAGTGAGGTAAGAGCCATTTTACACCACACTGATGGAGTTGTTCTTCAAGATAACATTGATGCTTTTACTTATCCAATGCCACTATATGCTGAAGGGAAGGACGCTGTTTTTGTGGGTAGAATTCGTCGTGATGAAAGCCAAGAAAATACTTTGAATATGTGGATTGTTGCTGATAACTTGCGCAAAGGAGCTGCTACAAATACAGTTCAAATTGCTGAATATTTAGTAGCTAACAAATTGGTGTAAACCAGTTTTTTGTACTTTAACAAAACCATTTGCTTCACGAAAAAATATTTTTGTGAAACAAATGGTTTTCTTTTTTCTTGTTTTTGCTATCTTTGGCGCTAATGAAAATAAACAAACTCATAGTTAGTTTTTCTCTGGTTGTTACGGTATTGTGCTCAATGCTGTTTCAGTCCTTGCATACCTATGAGCACTGGTCTAAACAGCTTTCCCAAAAGCAGTGCCACCATAAATACAATGTCACCGGTAAGGAGATAACACACCAACACAAAAAAGTTGATCACTGTTATGTATGCGAATTTGCGCTAGGAAGTTACATACCTCCAACAAATTTGTCGTATCAATTGTATGCAACTATTGATAAAATCCCATATTTTTTTACTGCATCGCAAACGGTTATTTCGTTTTCTGGCAGTTTGTATTCCCTTCGAGGTCCCCCAGTAACTAGTTTAAGCTAAATTTATTTCAGCTTCTGTAATTTTTTATTCCAGGCAAGTTCATTCATTTGATTTTGCTGGATGCAGTACTATTTACTAAATAATTCCGCTAGCACAAGCCTCCTTGTTTTAAAAGGCTTACTGACTAGAAGGATACTACACTAATTTTCAATGAAAAAAATGATCATATCCCTATTATTGGGATTTACGGCAATGCTTCAAGCGCAAAATACCCTTTCGGGAACAGTAACAGATTTAAAAAACCAACCCATAAAAGGCGTTTCAGTCTATGCATCAGAATTGCATAAAGGGACTACAACAGATGAAAACGGAAAATACACTCTTTCCAACTTGCCCAATAAAAACTTAAAAATCAGCTTTACGTTCATAGGATTTGCCACCCAAAACAAAACCATAAACACTCTTCAAAAAGAAAATACACTTGATGTTATGCTCGAAGAAGCAATTTTCGAAATGGATGAAGTGATTGTTTCAACGGCTTTCAATAAAATCCAATCGCAAAATGTCATGAAAGTGGAGCACGAAAGCATCAAAAATTTACAACGAAAAGGAACAGCCACTTTGATCGAAGGATTGGCAACCATTCCTGGAGTTTCTCAAGTTTCTACAGGAACCTCTATTGGGAAACCGGTAATTCGTGGTTTGAGCGGAAACCGTGTTTTGGTGTATTCGCAAGGCGTTCGAATAGAAAATCAACAATTTGGCGACGAACATGGTTTGGGATTGAACGATTCTGGAGTTGAAAGTGTTGAGGTTATAAAAGGACCGGCTTCATTGTTGTATGGTTCCGATGCTTTGGGTGGTGTTTTGTATTTTAACCCAGAAAAATTTGCTGATGCAAATACCTTTAAAACAAACTTCAGTCAAAGATATTTCTCGAATACCGCTGGTAGCAGTTCTTCATTAGGTTTGAAAACATCAACCGATAACTGGAAATTTATGGCTCGTGGAAGTTACAATACTCATTCTGATTATAAAGTTGCCGATGGCGACCGAGTGACAAATACCCGTTACAATGAAACCGATTTCAAAACAGGAATAGGATACAGCAATGCTAAATTTTCAAGTGTGTTGCGTTACAATTACAATGAATTGGATTTGGGAATTCCAGAAGATGGGATTGGAGAACAAACAACAAGCAAGAAAACTGGATTTCCAAAACAAGGAGTTTTCAATCATTTATGGAGTTTAAACAATGTTTTCTTTTTCGAACAATCAAAACTGGATGTTGATTTAGGCTATGTTGCCAATGATCGAATTGAGTTTGAAGACAGTAATGTGGCGGTTTTACAAATGAAACTAAAGACATTCAATTACAACGCAAAATACCATTTGCCAAAAATGGGAAAAATAGAAACCATTGTAGGCGTGCAAGGGATGCACCAAACCAATGTGAATTCTGGAGAAGAATATTTGATTCCAGATGCCGTTACAAATGATTTTGGTGTTTTTGGAACCGCAAATTATGAGTGGAAATCTAATGTGTTGCAAGCCGGGTTGCGTTTTGATAATAGAAATGTTACTACAGAGGCGCAAGGAATTTCAGGCGAAGAAGGTTCTTTTGAAGCGATCGATAAATCATACGATAGTTTTAATGCTTCGTTGGGTTATAAAACAAATTTGGCCGATGATGTAACGTTGCGTTTGAATGTGGCTTCGGGATTTAGAGCGCCAAATCTTGCTGAATTAACTTCAAATGGAGTGCACGAAGGTACCAATCGATATGAAATAGGAAACAGCAATTTGAAAACAGAGCAAAATGTACAAACCGATTTAAATTTAGAATACAAAGTGGATCATGTTGAGTTTTTTGTCAACGGATTTTACAATCACATCAACAATTATATCTACACCTCTCCAACAGGAGAGATAATCGACGAAAATGCGGTGTTCGATTATATTCAAGATAATGCAAAGTTGTACGGAGGCGAAATAGGATTGCATTTTCATCCGCATCCATTGGATTGGTTGCATTTTGAAACGAGTTTTGAAACCGTAACAGGCAAAAAACAAAATGGAGATTACTTGCCATTAATTCCGGCTAACAATTGGAACAACACTATTAGAACCGAATTCAAAATCAAAAATTGGTTGGAAGATGGTTTTGCAACTTTAAATGTTGCTAGCACATTCAGCCAAAAAAATGTAAGTGGATTTGAAACCGAATCGAAAGGGTATAACTTAGTAAATTTAGGTTTTGGTGGAACCGTGAAACTAGGCAAAACGGTATTTGATGTCAATATCAACGGGAATAATTTATTCGATAAAGGATACATTGCACATCTTTCTCGCTTAAAAACGGATGGTATTCCAAACATTGGAAGAAACATCGTTTTTGGGGTGAATTTTAACTTGTAAATCAATTGCTTCATCCACATATCAAAAAAACGCTATTCGAAAGAGTAGCGTTTTTTTTGGCTTTAAGTGCAAAAAGTACGGGTTACTATTTCAGTTCTTTTTTTCGTATTATTGTATGTGTAATCGAGTTAAATTTTTATAATCCAAAATAACGATGCTGCAAAACCAATCTGTAATTCCTGATATTAAAGCCATTATAGCAGCTTCAAAAGACAAAGCAATTAGGGCGGTTGACAATGAAAGAACATTGATGTACTGGCATATTGGGCAACGTATTTTTGAGGAAGAACAAAACGGAAAGGACCGTGCTGATTATGGGACTTATTTAATTAAATTTCTTTCACAACAATTACAGCCAGAATATGGAAGTGGTTTTTCTTATCGCCAATTAAATTGGTATCGCCAATTTTATCGCACTTTTCCAATTGTGTCCGCACTGCGGACACAATTGAGTTGGACACAATATAAATTTCTTTTGGCAATTGACAATCAGTTTAAAAGAGAATTCTATTTTTCTTAAATCTGTAAACGTAGAGTTGCTAAATTTTGAGTAAAGAAAAGACAGAGAATAACAAACTGTTCAGACGCAAATGTTGACCAGAAAACATAGAACAATCAGCTATGAAATCAGTAAGAATCCGTTCAATCTGTGTTATCTGTGGCCTAATTTTAAATACTTCCGTAGTGCGGACACACTTGTACCGACTTTAAAATTTATTAAACTTAAAACCTAAATTCTGAATCATAGAAAATTTGAATAATTCGTGGTAAGAAAAATATTTATTGCTAAATAAACAGAACATTACCCGAATCAGTAGTTTTTTTTTAGTTTTATTTAAGACTTTTCCACCTTTACCACACTAACTATTTCCCTATTTTTGTAACAACCTAAAAAATTAACTAATGAAGAAATCCTTTTTAATAATGGCTGTAACCTCTGCAATGGCAACTTTTAGCCAAAATAAAAACGAAAAAATAACATACCCAACGACCAACAAAGGTACTACGGTAGATACTTATTTTGATGCAAAAGTCCCAGATCCATACCGTTGGCTCGAAGACGATAAATCAGCTGAGACCGGTGCTTGGGTCAAAGCCCAAAACGAAGTAACCTACGGGTATCTCAATCAAATTCCGTTTCGTGATGCGTTAAAAGCAAGAATGGAAAAGCTTTGGAATTACGAAAAAATAGGTGCGCCTTTCAAAGAGGGGAATTTCACATATTACTACAAAAACAACGGTTTGCAAAACCAATCAGTGTTGTACAGAAAAGATGCCAAAGGAACCGAAACGGTTTTCTTAGATCCCAACACCTTTTCTAAAGACGGAACCACATCACTTGGCGGATTAGATTTTTCCAAAGACGGTTCAAAAGTAGCCTATGCCATTTCAGAAGGTGGAAGCGACTGGCGCAAAGTAATCATCATGGATGCCATTACCAATACAATTATTGAAGACACCATTGTCGATGTGAAATTCAGCGGCGTGTCCTGGAGAGGGAATGAAGGTTTCTACTATTCTAGTTATGACAAACCAAAAGGAAGTGAATTATCAGCAAAAACAGATGAGCACAAACTCTATTTTCATAAATTAGGCACAGCTCAAAAAGACGATCAAATTATTTTTGGTGCCGATCAAAAACGCCGTTATGTAGGCGGTGGCGTGACTGAAGACGACCGCTACCTTGTCATATCAGCCGCCAACTCCACCTATGGGAACGAGTTGTACATCAAAGATTTAACAAAACCAAACAGTCCTATTGTGACTATTGTAGATAATTTCAAGAGTGACAACAACATCATTGAAAACGAAGGCGGAAAATTATTCATAGAAACTGATTTAAATGCGCCCAACAAACGCATCGTTACTGTGGATATCAAAAACCCAAAACCAGAAAACTGGAAAGACTTCATTCCAGAAACAGAGAACGTTTTAGCACCATCAACAGGTGGCGGTTATTTCTTTGCAAATTACATGAAAGATGCCGTTTCATTAGTAAAACAATATGATTATTCCGGAAAATTGATACGCGAAATCAAACTTCCAGGAGTAGGAACAGCGGGCGGTTTTGGCGGAAAGAAAAAAGAGAAAAACCTTTATTTCTCCTTTACAAATTACATCACACCGGGTTCTATTTTTAGTTTAGATACACAAACAGGAACCTCTGTTGTGTATGAAAAACCAAAAGTAGATTTCAATACGGATCTGTATGAGTCTAAACAAGTGTTTTACACCTCAAAAGACGGTACCAAAATCCCAATGATTATCACCCACAAAAAAGGATTAAAACTTGATGGGACAAATCCAACCATGCTTTACGGATATGGCGGATTCAACGTGAGTTTGACACCAAGTTTTAGCATAGCCAATGCCATCTGGATGGAAAACGGAGGTGTATATGCCGTACCCAACTTACGCGGTGGTGGCGAATACGGAAAAAAATGGCATGATGCAGGAACCAAAATGCAAAAACAAAACGTATTTGATGATTTCATTACAGCAGCCGAATATTTAATTGCTCAAAAATATACCTCTTCACAATACTTAGCCATTCGTGGTGGGTCAAACGGAGGTTTGTTAGTAGGCGCTACCATGACACAACGCCCAGAATTAATGAAGGTAGCCTTGCCAGCAGTAGGCGTTATGGACATGTTGCGTTACCATACCTTTACCGCAGGAGCAGGTTGGGCGTATGATTACGGAACAGCTCAGGACAGCAAAGAAATGTTCAGTTACATTCAAGGATATTCACCGGTACACAACGTAAAAACAGGAACCCAGTACCCAGCCACTATGGTTACAACAGGAGATCATGATGATAGAGTAGTGCCGGCACACAGCTTTAAGTTTGCTGCTGAGTTGCAAGAAAAACAAGCAGGAACAAACCCAACCCTTATTCGCATTGACATCAATGCAGGACACGGTGCCGGAAAATCAGTAGCAGCAACCATACAAGAAAACGTAGATATACAAGCCTTTACGCTCTACAACATGGGGATTATGACCATCCCTGCAAGTAAATAAAAACAACAGAGGCTACGGTGCGGTTACTCTTTTTTAGGAGCTTAATCCTGCTATCCGTTACAATCTTTATATCCGCCGAAAAGGCGGAAATAAAGGATTTTCACTGCTATCAGGGCTAGGGCATTTAACTCCTCAGACGAATGTCTTCGTTAGATATGAAGTCGTCATCACACAAATTTCAAAAAACGCTATTCGAAAGAGTAGCGTTTTTTTTGTAGAATTAAAGTTAAAATATCAAATAGAATATTACTATCTTTCGTACAAATGTAAATTTTAAAAATATGATTCATGTTACGTGTGCAATTATACATTTTGATGGTAAAATCTTAGTTACTCAAAGAAGCGAAAAAATGAAACTACCACTAAAATGGGAGTTTCCAGGTGGTAAATTAGAACAAGATGAAAGTGAAGCGGATTGTATAAAAAGAGAAATTTTAGAAGAAATTAATATTGTAATCGAAGTGGTAAAACAATTATCAAATAGTGTTTATGATTATGGAAGTTTTAAAATCAATTTGATTCCTTTTACCGCAAATTATGTTTCTGGAGAAATCATTTTGTCCGAACATAAAGATTATAAATTATTAGATAAATCTGAACTATTGAATCTAGATTGGGCAGAAGCAGATTTACCGATCGTTGAAGAATTTTTAAAACTTGAACTATGAACCAAGGATTGTACGAAGAATTAGTAACCAAACTAATCAACTATAAATTAAACGAATTAGATAAAGATACTTTTCAGGTTAAAAAAACCTCAATTGATAAAGCGGAAGCAGCTCAATTATTATCTCAACATATTGGTAGAACTATAAAACAAGCTTTTAACTTAATTAAAGGTGAAGATGTTCTTGAAACTCAAATTGAAATTGCTAATAAAATTATTCTTTTTTTGAAAGAAGAATTGAAAAAAGAAGAATTTGAAGATGACTTAATTGAAACAGAAGGAAAAATATTAAAAGCAGTTTTCACTAAAGTTGATAGTCATTTTACAGATTTAGATTTACACTTAAAAGAAATTACACCTTATACAAGATTAATTCATAGCGAACTTTTTACTGGCGGAAATTCTGGAACGACCTTAGAAAGTGAATTAAGAAAAGAAATTTTATCATCGGATGAAATTGATTTGTTGGTTTCTTTTATCAAATGGAAAGGAATTAGAATTCTGGAACGTGAACTGAAAGAATTCACCGAACGAGGCGGAAAACTTAGAGTAATTACAACTACATATATTGGCGCAACTGATGCGAAAGCAATTGAGTTTTTATCGTCTTTAAAAAATACTGAAGTCAAAGTTTCTTATAACACAGGAAATGAAAGGTTACATGCAAAAGCGTATTTGTTTCAAAGAAAAACAGGTTTCCACACTGGATATATTGGGTCTTCAAATTTTTCTCGTTCTGCATTAACAGATGGATTAGAATGGAATTTAAAAATAACAACCAAAGAAGTTGGTCATATTATTGATAAATTCAAGAAAACATTCGAAGCATATTGGCAAAATTCTGAATTTGAATTATATGATAAAAATATTCATTCTGTAAAGTTAGTTGAAGCTTTAAAACAAGGTAAATTTTCTAAAGAATATACCTTTACCACATCTTATTTTGATTTAAAACCGTTTCATTATCAAAGTGAAATATTAGAAAAATTAGAAGTTGAAAGGTCAGTCCACAATAGATTTAGAAATCTTTTAGTTGCCGCAACAGGAACTGGGAAAACAGTTATTTCTGCTTTTGATTATAAAAATTTTAGAAATAACAATCAATCATCAAAGTTACTTTTTGTGGCTCATAGAAAAGAAATTTTACAACAAGCAAAAGCAACTTTTCAAGGGATTTTAAAAGACAATAATTTCGGCGATTTATGGGTTGATGGATTAGAACCAAACTCAAATGAATACGTTTTTGCTTCGGTTCAAACTTTAAATAATCGACTTAAAGAAATTAAACTTTCACCAGAGTATTACGATTTTATTATTGTAGATGAAGTACATCATATATCTGCATCAACTTATAGACCGATAATAAATTACTTTAAACCAAAAGTACTCTTAGGGTTAACAGCGACTCCAGAGAGAATGGATGGTGAAGATATTTTAGATGATTTCTGTAATCGTATTGCTGCTGAAATTAGACTTCCCGAAGCTTTAAATAAGAAATTATTAAGTCCTTTTCAATATTTTGGAATTACAGATAGTATTGACTTAACAAATGTTAAATGGGAAAAAGGAAAGTACGTTGCCAGTGAATTGACGAGTTTATACACAAAAAATGATGTGCGCGTTGGTCAAATAATTTCAAATCTTGAGAAGTACACAAATGACATAAACGATGTTCGAGCAATTGGATTTTGTGTAACTGTTGAACATGCAATATTTATGACCGAAAAATTCAATTTAGCGGGATTAAAAGCAGAATGTTTGACAAGCAAAAATTCAAGTGACAGAGATAGAATTAGAGCACAATTCAAGAATAAAGAATTCAATTATTTATTTGTTGTTGATATTTTTAATGAAGGTGTAGATATTCCTGAAATTGATACAGTTTTGTTTTTAAGGCCAACAGAAAGTTTGACGGTTTTTCTTCAACAATTAGGACGTGGATTACGTTTGTCAGAAGGAAAAGATTGTTTGACAGTTTTAGATTTTGTTGGAAATTCAAGACCTGAATATGATTTTGAAAGTAAATTTAGAGCGTTAATTGGAAAAACAACAACTTCGGTTCAAAAAGAAATTGAAGATGATTTTCCGCATTTGCCTTTAGGCTGTTCAATAGTTTTAGAGAAAAAGACAAAAGAAATTATTCTCGAAAATATCAAAAAAGCAACATCTTTAAATATAAATCAACTGATTGCAAAGATTAGAAATTTCCAACATCAAACGACGTTGCAATTAACTTTAGAGAATTTTATTAGTTTAAATCATTTATCAGTTGAAACAATTTATAAAAAAGATAGTTGGTCAAGATTATGTCAAAAAGCTGGTGTAATAGATAATTTTGAATCAATAAATGAAAAACAAATTTATTCAGCTATTGGAAAAAAATGGTTATCTACAAATTCTACCAGTTATTTTAATTTCATTTTGAAAATTGCAAAAAGTGGTTTTGATATTGATATTAATGATTTCAATGAAAATGAAAAAATAATGTTATTAATGTTGCATTATGATGTGTGGCAAAGTGCAGGTGGTTTTGATTCTTTAGAGCAAAGTATAAATCAAATTGGAAAAAATAAAATACTAGTAAATGAAATTATTGAAGTATTAGAAATTTTAATTGACAAAATTGGATTTAAAGAAATTGACATTAAACTTCCTTACGAACAACCATTAAAGTTACATGCACGTTATACAAGAGATCAAATCTTAGTGGCTTTTAGAAAAAATACTTTTGAAAAAAAAGTTATGAATATGGAAGGTGCAGCCGAAAATAAAGAATTAAATAGTGAGATACTTTTTATAAATTTAATTAAATCTGAGGAGAATTTTTCTCCAACAACGATGTATGATGATTATGCAATCAGTGAAACATTATTTCATTGGCAATCACACAATGCTTATGGTCCAGAAACAGTCAAAGGCTTATCATACATAAATCATGCAGAATTGAATAAAAAAATACTTCTTTTTGTTAGAGAAAAAGCAAATGATGAAAACGGAAATACGCTTGGTTATGTTTTTATCGGTGAAGCAAATTTCATAGAAACAGAAGGCTCAAAACCGATGAGCATTAAATGGGAACTCAATGAACCATTACCCAATTATTTGTGGAAAGAATCTGCGAAAATGTCAATAGGATAATTAAGAAGATTGTCAGCTAACCTATTCCATTTCATTTCATCATTTTCGTGGCTTTATTTTCCCAATATTTTATTAAGGTGTTCGGTTTTTCATACAACAATAGTTAAATTTGAGAATAGAACATTAAATAATAAAAATTATGACAGTACAAATCAACACAGACAATAACGTAGAGGGACATGCACGCTTAAAATCCTATATCCAAGATGAGGTAGCTACTACTTTGGCTCGTTTTGAGGAAAAGGTAACTCGCCTTGAGGTGCATTTAGGAGATGAAAATAGTGATAAAGGCGGAGTAAATGACAAGCGCTGTACCATTGAGGCTAGACCTATCAACATGCAGCCTGTAGCAGTTACAAACCACGCCGATACTACTGAAAAAGCTTTTCATGGCGCACTTGATAAAATAAAAAAAGTACTAGAAACTTCTTTCGAGAAAAAGAGAGCGTTTTAAACCATAGCCTTTTGGCACACTAAAAAAAATGACACTGTCTTATGGAGATAGTGTCATTTTTTTTGGTAGCATACGTAAAAGTATTGCTGTAACTGATTATTGATCAAACAGTAAGTTGGCCAGCGCTTCATCACGCTCATACACGTCTTCGTAAAAATGAATCACACCATCGGGATCTACCCAAGCGGTAAAATAACCTATGTAAACCGGAATTTTATTTTTTAGCGTATACCATTTTTCATCGCCAGCATCCATGGCAGCACTAATTTTTTCAGGATTCCATTTTGGATCGTCTTTCATAATGGCTGCCGCTAGTTGTCTTGGTTTTGCAACCCGAATGCATCCATGGCTAAAAGCGCGGTCTTCTCTGCCAAACAAACCTTTGGAGGGCGTATCATGCAAGTAAATTGAATTTGAATTGGGAAATAAAAATTTCACAAGACCTAGAGAATTATGATTTCCGGGTTTTTGTCGCACCAGATTGTCTTTCCACTCCATATTGTGTTGCTCCAGATAATTGGGGTTTTTGGCAATAGCGGGTAAGATTTCTTTTTTAATGATGCTTTGCGGTACATTCCAGTACGGTCTAAAAACAATATACTTCATGGGCGCGCTAAAAATCACGGTTTTATTCAGGGTCTTGCCCACCACAACTTTCGACTGGAGTTCGGGTTTTCCGTCTCTAAAAAAAGTAAGTTCGTAGGCAGGAATGTTTACTACAATCAGTTCTTTGGATTTTGTGATGTCTTTTGATATCCATCTGCAGCGTTCCATATTGATCATTAAGGTCCTAATTCTACTTTCAACCGGCACATTCATATACCGAATGTGTTTTGGTAAAATCGTTTTGTTCAAGAGATTGCCGCTTCTTTTCTTAAAGTGCAGTATTCCATCGGCAAGTTCATCGTCATAAACAGCACTTTTAGAATCAGTAGAAATATCTTTAGTGATAAACAAGCGGGTACGAATAGTTGCAATGGTGGCTGCGCTGTCTCCAGGTTTGTAGGACGCAACAGTAGAGTCAATAGGAATGGGTTTCCAGCCGCCTTTTTTTTCTATTTTTCTGTATTCTTCAAGAACGTTTTTTAGTAAATAATATTGCTTGATGGCACCTTTTTCGTTTTTATGAATCAAGTTGGGATCTACTAATAAAGAATCCAAATAGTCCACATAGGATTGTTTTTGTCTTGGTAGAAACCATTCTAGTTCTTTAGATTTCTCTGGAGCAATACCATGAAATACTTTGTCCACATAAAAGAAATATATGGCCGAGCAAAGTAACTCCGTGTTGATGTTGGGTTTTTTAGTTTCGGCAGGACTTGTGAACAAAGCATCCAGTTTTTCCTTGTAGGGTATTTTGGCTCGTACGCCTTCTTCACTGATGTTGTTTACTTTATTGTACATAACGCCAGCAAACTCGTTGATACCGTTTTTATCATACCAAATGTACTTGAACTGATGTTTGCGGTACAATTGCGTCACTTCGGTTTGATACTGCTGCAAGGCGGGATGCTGGGTAAAAAAAGTTTGAATTTGAGTGCTATCAAAAGTGGCTTCAAATACAGGGGTGCTTTTTGTAACGTTTGTCGCGAGTTCCTTTTTCTTGCAAGAAACAAAGGTCAGCAACAAGATAAAAACAAGGCAAAATGCGGTAACGTACAGTTTTTTCATAAGACCAAATAATATTTTAAAAACAGCGGTTTTGTGTTACAAAAATAAGGCAAATAGGAACCTCACCGACCACAATGGAATAGCGTCAAGCTTGTGGCAAGACTACTACCGTTTGTTTTATTTTAAATTTTTTCAAAAAGTAAAAATAGTAAATTACTGTAAATAAACGTTTTGCAAAGTAATTTTTGTTTTGTTTAACTGTATTAGGCTTACATAACAAGAGGCTTAATCCAATAATTATACAACAAATGCGCAAATACTTGTAACTAATATCTAGTTTTTATGGCGCTATTTTGTTGTTTGGTACTGTTGTGAGTATAGATTAGCTTTTTGGTGCCAAATAGTTTTGTATTTCAGGCTGTGGCCAAAGATATAAAGCTGATAATCCTGTATCTTTATTTTGACGGAATGCACCATGTAGTATGAAAAAAAGAATCTTGAATATAATAAACCATCTCAAAGCCATGCCTTACAAGAAAATCTTAAAGGGTCTTGGTGTTTTTATAGTGGTACTTGTGGCTGTATTGGGTCTAGTTACCGGACTATTTTCATGGTATTTTACAAGCCATAAAAAAGAGATTGTAGCACTTGTAAATGCTAAAATCAATGAAAAAAGCACCGCATCAGTAGTCATTGGTGACATAGATTATAAGTTGTTCAAGGGTTTTCCTAGCATGACATTGGCTTTAAGCCAAGTTGTAGTAAAAGATAGCATGTGGCAAGCGCACAAAAGAACGCTGCTTCGTGCCGAAAAAATCGAATTGCGATTGAACGTCGTAGCACTTTTGGGTAACCAAATCGAAATGGATAAAATTGAAATTCAGCAGGCCAAAATTCATCTTTTTAAAGGAAAAAACGGTTTAGACAATACGCTTTTGTTTCGGGTTAAACCCAAAAATAAAGAGGAAAAGAAGAACTCGCCACCATCTATTGATCAAATAATTTTAAGCCAAGTTCGGTTTATATCTGAGCATCAAGAAAACCACAAACTGTTTGATTTTGATTCCATTTCTTTGCAAAGTAAAGTGCAATATGATGGAGATAATTGGCATGCCTTCGCTGATTTGAGTACGCATGCAAGAAGCATGGCTTTTAACACACAAAGAGGTAGTTTTATAGAAAATAAAAAAGTGGAAGGCCTTTTAGGTTTAGATTTTAATGCCGAAAGGAGTTCCATTGCTGTGGTGTCTAAGGAACTTTCCATAGGAAATTCTTTTTTTGAGGTTGATGCCCGTTTTAATTTAGACCCTAATACATCACCTTTTAAAATTGCGTTAAACGCGACCTTGCTTTGGCGTGAAGCCTCAAGTTTATTGAGCAATAACATTAGTGAAAAGATAAATCAATTTGATTTTAAAAAAGCCATTCAGGTGGGTTGTACTATAAACGGAGACATGAGTAAAACAGGGGATCCAGAAATTATAGTACAAGCCAAAATAAAAAACAATGATTTAAAACTTCCTGATGGACTAATTACAGCCTGTACTTTTGATGCTACTTTTACCAATAATTATAAAAAAGGAGCGGGTTTCAATGATGCTAATTCAGCCATTACGATTACCGATATGAAAGGAAAGTTTAAAACCATACCTTTTGAAATCCCTATCGGAATCATTTTGAATTTAGAAAAAACAGAAGCAGCTGGAAGTTTTCGATCTAATTTCCCGATTACACAATTGAATCAAGTGATCAATAAAGAATTGATGTATTTTTCTGGCGGTCAAGCCAAAGTGAATTTAGATTTTAAATTTGATGTTCAAAAGTTACGTATTAAAAAACCCAAGTTTACTGGTAATGTTTATGTTAAAGATGCTATTGTAAATTATGGCCCACGAAACCTTACGTTTCTTAAAACCGATATTCAACTTGACTTTACAGAAAAAGCGTTGCTCATAAAAAAAATTAACTTCAAGGACAACCGCAACTCGGTTTTTATGGAGGGACGAATAGATAATTTCATGACATTGTACTATGAAAATCCAGAAAAAATGATTGTAAATTGGGATATATACGCTCCTTTTTTAGATGTGAAACAATGTATAGGAGCCTTAACAAGCAGCAGTAAAAAACCAGCTATTCAAGAAAAATCACAGGATTCTTTCTCAAAAGAGTTGTATGAAGTGATAGATAAATGCCAAGTTGTACTAAAGCTAAAAGCAGATAAAATGACGTACAGCAAACTTGTCGCTACCCAAACCAAAGCAACAATTGTATTGGCAAATAATTCTTTACGCGTAAATAATGGCAGCGTGCAATGTGCAGGCGGAACTGTAGATTTTGAAGGGCAATTGACTCCAGAGAAAGATCATTTTAAATGGCAGTCAGAAACAAAAATACAGAAAGTAAACCTGACTCAGTTTTTAGAAGGATTGAACAATTTTGGCATCACATCTTTTGAACCTCGCAATGTCAAAGGGAAGCTTACTGCTACTGCTACAGTGCAAGGACAGCTGCAACCTGGCGGACAGCTTAAAACCAACTCCATGACAGGTGTAGCCAAATTTGAAGTGGTAAAAGGAGCGTTGATAGATTTTAAACCTATTACTAACATTGCCAAGTTCGCCTTTCCTTTTCGGGATGTAAATAATATTTCCTTCAGTGATTTATCAGGTGATTTCAAAATAAATGGTGAAAAAATTCAGGTAAACGCTTTAAAAGTGAGTTCGAATGTGCTGAATTTAGATGCAAAAGGAGTATATTCGTATGGTAGAGGAACTCGATTGGCTATTACTATTCCTTTGAGAAATCCTAAAAAAGATCACTTACTTGCAACGGACATAGAGCGAGAAGAAAAACGTACCAAAGGCATCGTGTTACACTTACTAGCCGCAGATGTCGATGGGAAAATTAAAATTAAATGGAACAAAAATCATGAATAAAGCAATGTTTTTCAGTAAGTCTGTGTGTTTATTTGCAGTAGTATTTTTTGTGTGGGGAACACCTTTTGCAACAGCACAACAGCAAAAAGATAAAGACGCCATTCATACCGTACTCAATAATTGGCATAAAGCCGCAGCAGAAGCAAACTATAAAGACTATTTTAGTTTAATGACCGATGATGCTGTTTTTATTGGCACCGATGCAACAGAGAATTGGGATAAAAAAGCCTTTCAAGCCTACGCAAAACCTCATTTTGATAAAGGAAAAGCTTGGAGTTTTACACCGCTGGAACGACATTTGTTTTTTGATAAAACTGGGACTACAGCTTGGTTTGATGAATTGCTTGACACCCAAATGAAAATTTGTAGAGGATCTGGTGTTTTGGTAAAAGTGGGTAACCAATGGCAAATACAGCATTATGTTTTATCCATGACCATTCCTAATGAAAATTCCAGCAAAGTGATTGAATTGAAAGCAGCAAGCGAGTCGGTAATTATTGATAAGCTCAAGGCTCAAGGAATGAAAAACTAAGAGCTGGCACTTTTTTTAAGCAAAAAATAGGTTTAGTTATCGAGAGTTTGTCTCGTGATTTTTCATTTTTTTGCTACTTTGACATTCTATCTTATATAATTCCTTAATTTTGCCCAAATATTCAAAAAAAGTGGGAAGCAAAAATAAATTAAAGAGGTTCAAAGAAAACGAGACATTCAATAACGTTTTTCAACCAACGAGAGAAGAAGTAGTAGGCGATTTATTTCCGTTGAAAGGAAAGTGGAATACAGATTTTTTTAAAAATGACAATCCATTAGTTCTGGAATTAGGCTGCGGAAAAGGCGAATATTCTGTGGGACTTGCTGAAAGATATCCAAACAAAAATTTTGTAGGTATTGATATCAAAGGTGCTCGTTTTTGGCGTGGAGCTAAAACTGCGGTTGAAACGGGCTTGTATAATGTGGCTTTTATTCGAACTCAAATTGAACTCATCAACCATATTTTTGCTGAAAACGAAGTAGATGAAATCTGGATTACGTTTCCAGATCCACAAATAAAATACAAACGAACAAAACACCGAATGACAAATTCAGAGTTTTTGCAATTGTATAAAAAAATCCTCAAAAAAGACGGTGTTGTAAACTTAAAAACGGATAGTGAGTTCATGCATGGATACACGCTAGGCTTGCTGCACGGTGAAGGTCATGAGGTTTTGTATGCCAATCACAATGTGTATGTTAATGAAGGAAGTCCAGAGGAGGTAACTGCTTTTCAAACTTTTTACGAAAAACAATACTTAGAAATTAACAAAGCAATAACATATATTCGATTCAAAATCAAAGAATAGTTTTATATTTGATGCAGATATTTCTGTACTAGCACTTTGACTATGAATTTAATCACTTCCTTGTTTTTGGGTTTTATTACCGCTTTTGTAGGGATTACACCTCCGGGTTTAATCAACATGACTGCCGCCAAAGTAAATATCAAGGAAGGAAAAAGTAGTGCCTACTGGTTTGTATTAGGAGCAGTAATTGTGATCTTTTTTCAGGCGGCCTTGGCACTTTTTTTCGCCCAATTCATCAAAGAACGTCCAGATGTTATAGTGCTCTTGCGTGAAATAGGTTTTGGAATTTTTGCTTTACTCACCATTTATTTTTTGTTTTTAGCCAAAAAACCGGTTAAGAAAAAAGACAAAATCAAGAAACGAAGTACGTCCACACGTTTTTTCTTAGGCATGCTGCTCTCTGCACTTAATTTTTTCCCTATTCCGTATTATGTGTTTGTAGGCGTGACACTTGCTTCCTACAATTTATTTTATTTTGATACTACCCATGTCTTTATTTTTGTTTCTGGGGTTGTGTTAGGATCTTTTTTGGTTTTTTACTTTTATATCACTTTTTTTCAAAAAATCCAAGATAAAACAGATTACCTCATGCGCAACATGAACACTATAATTGGCAGTATTACAGGTTTGATATCTCTTGTCACCTTAGTAAATATTGTTCGATACTATTGGGGATAATTCTTGTAACTCATTGTAGAACTCCATAATCATGACTGATACTAATTTCTTTGAACGTGTTTATGATATCGTAAGGCAAATACCGTACGGCAAAGTAACTTCATACGGCGCTATTGCTAAAGCGCTAGGAGCAGCGCGATCAGCCAGAATGGTGGGTTGGGCCATGAATGCATCACACACTCTAGAGGATGTACCTGCGCACAGAGTTGTCAATAGAAATGGTTTGCTTACTGGCAAAATGCACTTTGATGGCACCAATTTAATGCAACAACTTCTAGAAAACGAGGGAATTGTAGTAGTAGACAACCAGATTGTTGATTTTAAGAAACATTTTTGGCAACCCAAAACCGCTGTTGAGTAACAATTTCAAGCTGAAAATCAGTTATAATTCCTACTGATTGATAAATCAATAAATGCAATACAAATGCTTTAAAATATTAACTTTTCATCCTATCTTTGTAATCTGAAATCAGTTTAAATAAAGATAATATTCTGGTGTGCAAATACCAAGTGAAAACAGTTAACGAGAAATGAAATTAGATAGAAAAGACATTCTTAAAGCTTTAGAAACAATTACTATAGCTGGCGAAGGAAAAAACATGGTAGAGAGTGGAGCAATTACAAACGTAATCACTTTTGGAGATGAAGTAGTTGTTGATTTAGTCTTGCATACACCAGCGATGCACATCAAGAAACGCGCTGAAGATGATATCAAAAAAACGATCCTTGAATTGGTTTCGGCTGAAGCCAAAATTAAAATTAATACTAAAGTTGAAGTAGCTGATAAGCCAGAAATTAAAGGAAAATCAATACCAGGAATAAAAAATATTATAGCCGTAGCCTCTGGAAAAGGAGGAGTAGGTAAATCAACAGTTACAGCAAACCTAGCTGTAACATTAGCAAAAATGGGTTTTTCAGTAGGGATTTTAGATGCCGATATTTACGGACCATCTATGCCTATCATGTTTGATGTTGAAAATGAAAAACCAATATCAGTTACCGTTGATGGAAGGTCTAAAATGAAACCAGTAGAAAGCTATGAGGTAAAAATTCTATCTATTGGGTTTTTTACTGCACCAAGTCAAGCCGTAATCTGGAGAGGACCAATGGCTTCCAAAGCATTGAACCAAATGATCTTTGATGCTGATTGGGGAGAACTTGATTTTATGCTTATTGATTTGCCTCCAGGAACAGGAGATATTCACTTGTCTATTGTACAATCATTGCCTATTACCGGTGCCGTTGTAGTAAGTACACCACAAGCGGTTGCTTTGGCTGATGCCAAAAAAGGAGTATCCATGTTCTTGTCTGAAGCCATCAACGTTCCTGTTTTAGGAATTATTGAAAACATGGCGTATTTCACACCCGAAGAGTTACCAGAAAACAAATATTATATCTTTGGTCAAGAAGGAGCTAAGAATCTTTCAGAGGATTTAGGCGTACCATTCTTGGGAGAAATTCCTATTGTACAATCTATTCGCGAAGCTGGAGATTACGGTCGTCCTGCAGCCATGCAAATGGCCTCAGTAGTAGAACATATTTTTGATGAGGTAACCCGCAATGTAGTGCGTGAGGTAGTAGCTCGAAACGAAAGTTTACCAGCCACCGAAGCAGTAAAAATAACAACAATGGCCGGTTGCTCAGCTGTAAAAAAATAATATTAGAATCTTTTGAAAATGATTTATAATCTTTCAATTTTCTAATCTTTCAATCTTTAAATAAAGAAAATGACAACAGAAGAATTAACAATAGAAGTTCAAAAAGCACTCGAAGAAATAAGACCTTTCTTGAATTCAGATGGCGGCGATATTACACTTATCTCCATTGAAGATGACAAACATGTAAAGGTTCGTCTTGAAGGAGCTTGTACCAGTTGTAGCGTAAACCAAATGACGCTGCGAGCAGGTGTTGAAACAACCATCAAGAAATTTGCTCCTCAAATAGAAACTGTTGTCAATATTTTATAACATCAGTATGGCGTGACCCTTTTATTAAAATAGGCTACCAGTAGTACAACTGAGTGGCCTATTTCAATAAAACGGTCAGGCTATCCGCTCCGCTTTGGCGGATTGCTTCTATCCTTCACGCGGGCGCAACTAACAACATAATCGTAACACACACACACACTAGAATAGCATGGATGTATTAATCAAAATAAAAGATAGAGAAGGAGTAGTGCATGAATTACAAGCTCCTACAGATATGGCAATGAATATTATGGAGCTTTGTAAAGCTTATGAACTTCCTGTAGAAGGAACTTGTGGCGGTATGGCTATGTGTGCTTCTTGCCAATGCTATGTTTTAAATGATGTTGCCCTGCCAGAAATGGGTGATGATGAAGAGGCTATGCTGTCTGAAGCTTTTTATGTTAAATCAAACAGCCGTTTGGGATGCCAAATCCCAATTACAGAAGAGTTAGAAGGATTAGAATTAGAATTAGCTCCTGAAAATTAAGCAAAAGTTACCACTAACATACAACCTCAAATAATGAAAATTATTTGAGGTTTTTTTTTATTCAAAATAAAAGAGATATATTCGTACAGTACAAAATCACATTTCAATTTTTCATTACGAATACATGGACCTTACGACCTATTCTCCTGGATTGCATAAACTAGTTACCTTGCAAGTTCAGGATTCTCAAAAATTAACGGATAGTGCCGGTTTCACTAAGGTTACAGAAGAAATTCTGACTCAATTTTCGCTAGAAAAAGTAGGTGTCGTAGTTCATGATTTCGAAAATAGGAGTTTCACCATTTCATTTTGCCTCAAAGAATCCCACATTTGTATTCACACTTGGCCAGAGTACAATCAGCTCACTTTAGATGTCTATTTGTGCAATTATTTGCAAGACAATTCACAAAAAGTAAAAGATGTAATGGCTGCTTATGTGGCTTATTTTGATGGGGTACTTATAAAAGATTTCGAAATTAACAGATAATACGCATGGAAGTTACCTGTACAAATTGCAATCATACCACACAATTAGATGTAAACTTTGATGTAAAAATCTATGCGTGTACCAATTGCGTTTATGTTTATCAAGAACGAGATGGTTTACGATTTAAAGATCAATTAAGACCTTTTACATTTTCAGATCAATTACAAGTGGGTCAAGTAGGTGTTTTTAACAATACCGATTATACCATTACGGGGATTTTGGTCAAAGAAAATGAAGGATTTGAATGGACGGAATACATCCTTCAAGGCAAAGAAAATTTTTTATATCTATCCGAGGCCGATGGGCACTGGATCATTCTTGAAGAAATAGAATTTGCTTCAAAAGTAGGGAATCATCCATTAACGGTTGATTATGAAGAACTAACTTTTGATAGATATGATTATTTCTATCCCAAATTAATAGCGGCTCGCGGTTTTTTTGACTTTGATATTTTTGAGAAAGCAGAGCTCATTGAATATATAAATCCGCCTCAAGTACTTTCTTTTGAACGAAATGGAAGCGAACAAAATGCTTTTTTGGGGAAACACATTTCCAAAGCTGCTGTAAAAAAAGCCTTCAACGCTTCTTATTTACCCACTAAAGTTGGTGTAGGAATGGTGCAGCCTTTTCTGTTTAACTTGCGTAATTTAGCCATTACTCTATGCTGTGTTTTAGCATTAATTTTAGTGTCTAATTGGTATTTAAACAAAGAGCGTGTTCGAACAGAAGTCCTGGATACCCAATTAGCATTGGCAAACTTTACTTCTAAAGATTTTGTAAGTCCTAGTTTTACCCTTACCGGTAGCGCTGCACCATTAAAGGTACAATTGTATGCACCCGTGAGCAATTCATGGGTAAATGTTCAAGTAGCACTTATCAACGAAAAAACAGGCGAAGAAGTCTATGCTAGTAAAGATATTGAGCGTTATTCAGGCTACACAGATGGTGAGTCATGGTCCGAAGGTTCTAACTCAGAGGAGTTTAATTTATGTGGTATCCCAGCGGGCACCTATCATTTAAACATCACCCCAATGAAAGCTCCTGAAGATGTTAACAGTGATTTTATGAATGTAAAAGTGGTTTGGAGCGAGCCTTCATCCAGAAATATTTGGCTCATTTTAATAATTATGGTTGTTTTTGTACTGGTCTTGTATTATGTAGAGAAAAATTTCGAAGCTAAAAGATGGGGAGAAACTAACGAGTCTTTTTTTAATTCTTAAGTATGGATAAGATTTTAGATTTTATGCGCAGTAATGCTATTTCACTTGTGATAGGAGCTCTTTTTTACGCTTTGTTTGTCTATTACAACACCTCTGGCAGTCAGTTGTGTGATTGCGAATCTACAGAAAACTATAGGCCTTCCTCTTCAAATTCTCGCGGTGCTGTAAACCGTTTTTATCATAAATAAATTAATTTTAAACTATCAAATATGGATTTTATCGCTTCAAAACCTATTTTAAACTCGCTTGTTTTTTCACTTTTAGGAATTATCATTTTGCTGATAGCGTACTTTATTATTGAAAAACTAACTCCCGAGAATACTTGGAAACAAATTACAGAAAAAAATAATACCGCTGTAGCTATTGTCTTTGGTGCACTTATTATTGGTTTTTCAATGATTATTAGTGCCGCAATACATGGGTAAAAAATTTTTAAAATTCGAATACCTCCTTCTTTTTGCTGTTTTTACAATTGCAACTTGTGGTTTGGTATATGAATTGGTTGCAGGAACTTTGGCCAGTTACTTATTAGGCGATTCGGTAAAACAGTTTTCGTTTATCATAGGGGTTTATCTTTTCGCTATGGGAGTGGGTTCTTATTTTGCTAAATTCCTAACAAAGAACATGCTCAACACTTTTGTAGAAATTGAAATCTTGGTTGGGCTTATTGGTGGTTTAAGTTCTGTTTTACTGTTCTTGCTGTTTGAGAGCGTATACTCTTTTCAATTTATTTTATACCTGTTAGTGTTTATAACGGGCTGTCTTGTGGGACTTGAAATCCCATTGTTGATGAACATTTTAAAAGACAAAGTACAGTTTAGAGACTTGGTTTCTAATGTGTTTACTTTTGATTATATTGGAGCATTATTGGCATCCATATTATTTCCGTTAGTCTTAGTTCCTAAACTCGGAATCATGGGAACGTCCTTGTTTTTTGGGATGATAAACGTGAGTATCGCTATTGCCTTATGCTTTCTTTTAAAAGCCGAATTGAAGAGCGTATATCTATTAAGAACCAAAGCCATTGGAGCTTTCTTAATCTTGTTTGTAGTGTACTTGTTTTCCAATTCTATTTTGTCATATTCTGAGGGTAAACTGTATGGGGAAAATATTATTTACTCAAATGCAACTCCCTACCAGCGCATTGTGCTTACTCATGACAAGAGTGATTACCGCTTGTACCTGAATAATAATTTGCAATTCAGCTCAACAGATGAATACCGATATCATGAAGCGCTGGTGCATCCGGCTATGTCTATGGCCAAAAAAGTAGATAATGTGTTGGTTTTAGGCGGTGGTGACGGATTAGCCGTTCGAGAAATTTTGAAATATAAAGATGTAAAGCATGTCACTCTTGTAGATCTTGATGAAGGCATGACCAAGTTGTTTCAAACCAATTCTGTTTTGACTAAATTCAATCAAAATTCCTTGAATAATCCCAAAGTAGAAGTACTCAACAAAGATGCTTTTGTATGGGCTAAGAATACCAAAAAACAATATGATGTGGTGGTGGTGGACTTTCCAGATCCGTCAAATTACAGTTTAGGAAAGTTATACTCTTGGAGTTTTTACAGCACCCTCAAACAAATTTTAACTCCTGATGCCGTGGTGGTGGTGCAAACTACTTCTCCATATTTTGCTCCAAAATCGTTTTGGTGTATCAACAAAACCATGATGGAAGTTTTTCCCCAGGTGGATGCGTATCACGCCTATGTTCCTTCTTTTGGAGAATGGGGATTTTCAATTGCTATGAATGGTTTCAAAACTAATTTTAACACCGTAAACAGGCAAGTAGAAGGGTTGCGTTTTTACAATTATCAGTTTGATAAATTCAATTATTTTGCCAAAGATATGATTTCAAAAGACATTGAAATCAACCGATTAAATAACCAAATTTTAGTGCGCTACTTTGATGAAGAATGGGGAAAATTATAATACCTCGAGACGCTTTTTTGTAAAGACGGTTGGATTAGCTTTATTAGCAGTTCCATTTTTACAGGCATGTCAAGAAAAGGTAATTCAGGTTCTTATTCGTTTGTCTGGCACCAATCATATCTTGGGGCACCGATTGCGTACCAAAAACTTTCCAAAACCAACCAAACAAATTCATATTCCCTATTTAATTGTGGGAGGCGGAATATCTGGGCTAAGTGCTGCTAGGCAATTTTCAAAAAAAGGAATTCATGATTTTTTAGTTGTTGAATTAGAAAACCATTTGGGAGGAAATTCATCAAGTGGAGAAAACAAGTATTCTAAATATCCGCTAGGAGCGCATTACTTACCATTGCCTAATAAAGCCGATAAAGAATTGCTTGATTTTCTAGAGGAAGAAGCCATTATTCAAGGTTATGACCATGAGGGTTTTCCAATATTTGATGCGCAACAACTCACATTTGCACCAGATGAAAGATTGTTTTATAGAAACAATTGGCAGGAAGGTTTGGTACCAAAAACTGGGAACACGCCAGATGAGGATGCACAAATTCAAGATTTTTTCTTGAAGATGAGCACTTTTAGAGCGGGTAAAGATAAGAACGGAGTGTATTATTTTGATATTCCGTTATCCAAATCTTCTCAGGAACCATCCATACGGGCTTTAGATAAATTGACAATGCAACAATGGATCACGCAAGAAGGATACACAGCGCAACCACTCTTGAATTATATTGATTATTGCTGTAGAGATGATTTTGGTTTGGGGATCAAAGAAGTTTCGGCTTGGGCCGGTATTCACTACTTTGCAGCTCGTAAGCAGGACACGGCTCCAGATGGAAATGATACCGTACTTACTTGGCCAGAAGGCAATGCACGTTTGGCATCACATTTAAAAAAACATGCTCATTCTAAAACACTAACCAATCACATTGTATTTGATATAAAAATTGAAAATGAAAAAGTAATTGCTGCCACATATGATGCGCAAAATCAATCTTCACTTGAGATAATTGCCGATAAGGTTATTATGGCTACACCTCAGTTTGTCAATCAATACTTTTTTAAGGATCGAAAAAAAATCACCAAAGATTTTCACTACGCGCCTTGGTTTTTGGCAACTCTAGTAGTTTCAGAACTTCCAGATAATGGTAGTTTTCCCTTGTGCTGGGACAATGTAATTTATGGTTCAAAAGGGTTGGGGTATATTTACGATCAACACCAAACGATACAGCAAATCCAACCTAAAAAAGTGATTACGTATTATTATAGTTTTTCAACACTTGAGATTAAGAAAAACCGCAGACTTTTGTACTCCCAAAAAGAGAATTATTGGAAACAAATAGTTCTTGACGATTTAAAAATGGCGCATCCCACCATTGAAAGTTTTATAGAGGAAATACACATTCATCGATTGGGACATGGAATGATTAGTCCTGTTCCGGGTTTTATTTTTGGTCAAGCCAAAAAAGAAGCTTCAGCTAGCATTGATAATCGCATTTTCTTTGCTCATTCTGATTTGGCTGGTATTTCAATTTTTGAAGAAGCATTTCATCAAGGTATTAACATTGTTAACACAATTCTAGATGGAGCAACCGTGGATTGATAAGCCCAAAACAGATGCTGTTTTTATTCTAGCACCTGCTTTTTTTGTGGTTGCTGTTGTTTTTTTATTTCAAGATGCGTTACAGTATGTGGAGGAGTATTTTTCCTTTTATACTTGGTTGTTTCTGATTGTTTTTATAGATGTGGCTCATGTGTATGCTACCTTGTTTAAAACGTATTTTGTTCCAGAGGCATTTCAAAAAAGACGGTCCTTATTGATTTTTCTTCCGATTTTATGTTTTGTAATTGGTATGATTCTCTTTAGTTTTGGAAGCCTTGTCTTTTGGTCAGTCTTGGCGTATGTAGCTGTTTTTCATTTTATAAGGCAACAATATGGATTCATGCGCTTGTATTCACGTAAAGAAGTAAAAACCAAGTGGAGTACTTTTTACGATGCTTTAGTTATTTATACCGCTACAGGATATCCTATGTTGTATTGGTTTTTTTCAACACCTAGAGCCTTCAACTGGTTCACGCCCCACGATTTTGTAAAACTCGAACATCAAGGAATTTTAAGTGTTTTGGGTTGGGTTTACGCACTAATTCTAGTAAGTTATCTAGTTTTTACGGGGTATAAATATGTAAAAGATCAGTATTTTAATATTCCAAAAAATGCCATTATTGCCGGAACTTTTTTATCATGGTATTTCGGAATCGTATATTTTAATAATGATTTGGTTTTTACTTTACTCAATGTGGTTTCTCACGGTATTCCGTATATGGCTTTGATTTATCTTAATGACATTCAAAAAAATAGCACCAATTCATATCGTTTTTTAGGTTCTCTGCGAGGTGCTAGAGGAGTACTTCTTTTTATTAGTTTTGTGCTTTTTATCGCTTTTTGCGAAGAATATTTTTGGGAAATTTTGGTTTGGAACGAACAGTTTGCTGTTGCTAATTATGATTTTTCCAGCTGGCAATTTATCTTAGTCCCCTTACTCACGGTACCGCAATTCACTCATTATTTACTAGATGGTTTTATTTGGAAATCAAAGCAGTAGCTTTTAAATTTGAAAAGAAAAATTGTTGCTAGTGCAAAAAAAATCCTGATCATTAATCAGGATTTGTAATATGTAAGATAGAATTTTAACTACTCAGCTAGCATTTTTTCAGGAATTAATTGTTCTTCTATAGCATCCCAAAGACCAATTCTTTTTTCTAAAGCCATTTTCGATACTTCCTCTACATCTGACCATTTTTGTTCGTCAGTACCACAAAGCTCTGTGATCATTTTCATGGCCATAGGTCCGTGTTCGTCACCGTCAAGTTCAATATGTCTTTCAAAATAATAGATAAGTTTACTCAAGTCTGTTTCAGGGAAATTAGCTTGAAAGTTCTTCAAGATTTCAGTGAACATACTTGGAATTAAATCTTCTCTACCAAAAGTGAAAGCAGCGGCAATTTCATGAGATTTACCTTCTTCAATAACTCGGAAAGTAAAGTCTAAAAAAGCTTTAATATTGGGATGTAAATTACTTGTTTTAATCGCAACAAAGATGTTTTTCAAAGAGTCTACTTCGTTCAAAAATTCTTGTATACCTGCTGTACTTGCATTGCAGGCTTTCATGGCCTCAATATACATTTCATAATGACTGGAACGTTTACCATCAAGAGTTAAATCTGATTCTTCGGCTAATACGATTTCATTTATTAAATATCTCGTTTCAGGATTTGAAGTTGCAAACCAAGGTGTTGTTGTGCAAGTAAGCTTTGACTGAAGTGCTTTTAAAAGTGACATGAAATCCCAAACAGCGTAGACGTGATTTTCAAGAAAACACTGTAAATCTTCAATTGTTCTCACTTTATTGTACAATGTGTGTTGAAGTAATTGTTCTTTTTGTGATTGAATACTATTGTTTATAGTGGCAATATTCATAGGTGGTATTTTTGTGTAAAGATAAAAAAGCTTCTTGTTTCCAAGAAGCTTTTGTTATCATTTTTAAGTATACTTTAATAAACGTTTACTACTACTTAAAAGCTGGAATTCCAGTAATATCCATACCTGTGATTAGCAAGTGAATGTCATGTGTACCTTCGTATGTGATTACTGATTCTAAGTTCATCATGTGGCGCATGATAGAGTATTCTCCTGTAATCCCCATTCCGCCTAAAATTTGTCTGGCTTCACGAGCTATGTTGATAGCCATATCAACATTGTTTCTTTTGGCCATCGAGATTTGAGCCGTTGTTGCTTTTCCCTCGTTTCTTAAAACGCCTAATCTCCAAGTTAGCAATTGTGCTTTGGTGATTTCAGTAATCATTTCCGCCAATTTCTTTTGTTGCAATTGTGTTCCTGCAATCGGTTTGTCAAACTGAATTCTTTCTTTAGCATAACGCAAAGCGGTATCGTAGCAATCCATAGCAGCACCAATAGCACCCCAAGCAATTCCGTAACGAGCCGAGTCTAAGCAACCAAGCGGTGCTCCTAATCCAGATTTATTTGGTAAAAGGTTTTCTTTTGGAACCTTTACGTTGTCAAAAATTAATTCTCCTGTAGATGATGCACGAAGCGACCATTTGTTGTGCGTTTCTGGAGTGGTGAAACCTTCCATACCACGTTCAACAATTAAACCGTGAATTCTGCCTTCTTCATTTTTAGCCCAAACTACGGCGATATCTGCAAAAGGTGCATTAGAAATCCACATTTTGGCACCGTTTAAAAGGTAATGGTCGCCCATGTCCTTAAAGTTGGTAGTCATTCCGCCAGGATTTGATCCATGATCAGGCTCGGTCAAGCCAAAACAACCCATGAATTCTCCAGTAGCTAATTTTGGTAAATACTTCATACGTTGTTCTTCGTTACCGTATTTCCAAATAGGATACATCACTAACGACGATTGTACAGATGAAGTAGAACGAACACCAGAATCTCCACGCTCAATTTCTTGCATGATTAATCCGTAGGAGATTTGGTCTAAACCTGCACCACCATATTCAACAGGAATGTACGGACCAAAACCACCAATTTCACCCAAACCTTTGATAATTTGTTTTGGGAATTCAGCACGTTGTGCGTAGTCTTCAATAATTGGCGATACTTCTTTTTTTACCCAAGCACGTGCCGATTCGCGCACTAGTTTGTGTTCTTCCGTTAGTAAATCGTCTAAGTTATAATAATCTGGTGATTGAAATAAGTCTGGTCTCATGGTTTAGAATTTTATAGCTACAAATTTACATAAAGAAATATAACAAAAGCATTAACAATTGTTATATTTTTATATTTTTATTTGAATTAAGCAGTTAATCAAGCTACTAAAGTAAAACTTAAGTTTCACATTTGGAACAATAAAATAAGTTTTAGGCTTTGTTTAAGTTTGATTGTTCCCATTGTCAATCAAAATTCTTTTGTTGCCGCAATGTTATTTGTCTAATAATTATTGTTAATTTTAATATGGTTGTAAGAATTACAAAATTTAGCCGTTGTATTTGATTATAACAAATTAATTATTTCGTTGTTTTTAAAATATTGCAAATGATTATTAACTTTAAAATTTTACAATTTCAATTAAAAAAAATTACAACAATAGCAAAGCCTAAGAAATCCTCTAGCTTTGCATATAAATCTAAATTTAGCGCTGTGAAGTATTTTTTTTTATTCTTTGGTTTTACATCTTTATTATTTGCTCAAAATAAAGATTACATAAGTTATCACAAAAATATTAATAAAGCAGAAGTCTTATTTTTTATGGAGCATAAGACAGATAGTGCCTTGTTTTATTATGAAAAAGTTTTTAAAGACTACGATTTTATTTTTGTAAAGGATTTGGTAAACGCAGCACAAATTGCCGTTTATTCTAAAAAACCATACCGTAAATATATTGAGCAAGGATTTGAACAAGGATTAAAATTGAGTCATTTAGATAAATTCAAACTTTTTGATAGTGTACTACCCATTTTAAATAAGGATAAAAATCTCTTGAAAATTTACAATATAAAAAGGAAAGAATATATTAAGAAAATTGATTTTAAATACTTGGATTGGATTTATAAAATGGCAATAAAAGATCAGCAAAACAAACATGAAAAGGTCAAGATTAATATGGTAAAATACAATGATGTATTACTGCCTTTTACTGATAGATTAATGGATTCTATAGTAAAGAAAGGTTTTCCTGGTGATAGATTATTAGGAATTGGAGATAGTACAATTTTTAAAGAAATAGGTAGGCCTGACCTTGATATGTATAAACAAAGAAAAAAAGATAAAAGATTGTTTTATATGAATTCAGATGAAAGTATCTTGTCCCAAGAGTGGCCTCAAGTCATTTTTGTTCATAATAATTGTTCTTATTTTTTGTATGAATCAATTTTTTTAAATGAAATTAAAAAAGGGAATATTCATCCAAGAGATGTAGGATTAATTTATGACAATGTAATAAGGTATAAAGGATCATTACCTAACTATTGTGATGGTGTAAAAATAAAAGGAGTCTATCTTTTAAATATTTTTACCAATTACACAAATTATAACAATAAAAAGCAAACCAATGCTATGCGGAAAGCTTTACATATTGTTTCTTCAGAAGTTGATGAAAAGAAAAGAGAGTTTGAAGTGGATTATGGATTTAAATTGTTTACTGGTTTTTGGTTTTGTAGATAAATAAATAGGAATAAAAATTTTGATCCAATCAATTGGCATTGACCGTAGAACTGATAATAATGTGTTTTGAGGATATTATTTTTTGAAAGTAAATATTTCGATTAAGTTGTAGTTTTCTTATGTGAAATTTAAAAAATCAAGAGTGTGAGAAAAAATTTGTTAACTTTAGTGATTTTTTTATATATGGTAGCTATTGTCATTTAAATTAATTATCGTTTTGTTTTTTTAACTTGAAATTTTTCATGAAAATTATATTTATCATATTAGCTTTTTTGTTGTCTCCTATGTTTTTATCGGCACAAACTAAATATGATAAGTTTGACCAATTGATTTTAGAAGTCTTTTGAGGATTTTAAAAAAGAATTACAGAAAATAATAAAGGATAATAAAATTAATTAATAAAAAAGAAAAGCTACATCTTCAAGTAAAAATCCTTAGTTAATTCAATATATTCTGGTGTGTAGACGTGTCTTGCGGTTTCGATAGTCAATTCATCAATTGCCAAGTCAGTTGTTTTATTTCGGCTAAAAGCCAATAAACTACGTTTGATTTCCGTAGTTGGTGTTCCTTTTAGTCGAGTGATTTTTAAGGGGTATAATTCGTATTCATTGGCTATAGCCAAAAAGCTTTCTTCTTCTTTGTAAGGAATGATTACGGAGAATATTCCGTTTTCAGAAAGTAATAAATCTTCGGCCTCAATTAATTCTTCAAAAGGCGTCGCATCAGCAAAACGGGCGATATCGCGCTGCTCGTTTTCCGTTTTGTAGTCTTCGGTATAAAAAGGTGGATTGGATACAATTATATCGTACTGCTGCGCCAGTTCCCTATCGCTCGGTTCGTCTTCGGTTACTTGAATAAGTTCATCAAAACCTATAGTCAATCTTTAACAATACATATCGAGATAACAAACGATATTCTGTAGAAGATACAGAGATATCACTCACATAGTATTCGGTGAATTTTTTAGTATTGAAAAGATTTTTGCCAGAGAGAACAAACGATAATTTATTATCTTTAACAGTGTACTTTGATTCTAAATCTAAGAAGTAATATCGGTTGTTGTTTTTATTTAGGTTCCCAAAAAAGTAGCGCTCACTTTGAAGATCGACATTGAATTTTTTAGAAAAATTAAAATTCAAATCCAAAAAACTCATATTGTTTGTGTTCTTATTGACTATTGATGTCTCCACTTCGCTTGTTGTCCATTTACTACCTATGTGATAATTGAAAATCCCTTTAAAACCTGATCTCAGTTCAAAGCCATAATTGTAATTGTTTGTGATTACTTCCCTTAAGTTGGTGCTATTCACAATGTTTTTATAATTGGATTTCGAATAACTCGAAGTCAGTTTTAGATTGGAACTAATATATTTAATGAAATAATCAGTATTAGTACTCAAACTAAACATATCACGGTTTTTGATGATGATTTTTTCTGTTTGTGAATAATTAGGAGCTAAATTTGTGTTAGTGGAATAAAAATCATGGTCTTTGTTATAAACCGCCGAGAAATTAGCGAAAAACTTATTGCCCCAATTGCCTATACCATAATTAAAAAACAATGTGCTTGCGTTAATCTGGTTTAAGCTAGAAACTCCTTTATCAAAGTTGCGATAACTTGTAAGTACATAATTAGAATAGATATCAAGAATTTTAGCATTGGTCGTGTTATAAGAATAGGATGTGACTACTTTGTTATTTTTGTTGATTTCCCAGTTTATGCCAATTTTTGGATTCACAAAAAAAGGTTGTTGTTTTTGCTCCTCATCAAAAGAAGTAAAATGATTAATAAGTTGATGTGCATCTATTTGAGCAACAAGACCATACTTTCCTTTCTTGTATGAATATTTCGATTTAAAATAAAAATCGCTGCTGTTGTATTGTACTTGGTTCTGGTAATCTTGCGAAGCTATTGAGCTTGTATTGTTGGTTTTAAAAAGCAAGGATGTATTTAAAATATCATGACGGAATTTAAAACCCGCTTGTATTTCAAGTAAATTATCGTTCTTTTTTCGGTCTAATAAATGACCATCGATGGCGGCAAATTGCATTTTGTTTTCACTCATTTGCGACAAAGCTTCAGTATTGCTTTGCTTAGTGAATAAATCAGGAAACAAAAACGAATTAATGTTATATAGTTGTGGCGATTTCTCATTGATATATCGTCCAGATATAATAAACACTTTTTTGTCGGATATTTTATTGGTAAAAACCAATTTTTGATCAATCAATTGGTTGTCTTCCTTAAGTTTTTCAATGGTTGGATCATTGTTGAATACCAAACTAGACTGACTGTCATGTCGACCATTGTTGTACTTACTAGTAAATTCCAACATTTTGGTTTTGGACACATCATAAGTCAAATCTATTTTCCCAAAACCAATCACCTTTTTTTTCTTCAAAGCATAATCTTCGGTATTGGTAAAAGAGGTATTGTTGATTTTGTATGATTGGAATCCATTTCTAAAAAAATCATTTTCATCCCAATTGAAAAAGCCCAAGGTTTTCATTTTAACTTTTGGAGATAGCGTAAATATCGTATTAAGCGATGTCATTTCGGCATTATTAAAATTGGTTATTTCTTTTTTCAAAGATGGACTTGCACTATTTAAACTTAGCAAACTATTCGACTGTTCATCATCACCCAAAGTACCTATGTCATCCATGCGAAACGGTCGAATTAGTTGGTCAATATCACCTGTTCCATCAATTCCTGTATTGTTGAGGTTCCCAATGAGGTAGTATTTAGCTTTTTTACCAAAAGACATTAAGTTGGTTCTTAGTTCATATCTATTTTCACTTACCACTCCATAACCCAAACTCATGTTGCCAAACCACTGCAATTTTAAATCTTTTTTAAGTTTTAAATTGATAGCTACTTTGTCGCTGTTTTCAATTCCTTTGAGTAATCTATTGTTAGAGTATTTTTGGTAAATTTCTACTTTATCGATTGTGTTTGCATTCAAGTTTTTCGTCAGTAATTTGTAGCCCCGTTCAAAGAAATCGTCACCTTCTACCATTACTTTTTCAATTTCTTTGTTTCCTATTTTAATCGTGCCATCGTCACCTACATTCACGCCAGGTAAGTTTCTTAATAGATCTTCAACTACAGTTTCATTACCTTTTAAAAATGTTTTCACATTAATTGTAATTGTATCTTTTTTGATAGTTACGGGTCTTTCCGACTGTACAATTACTTCTTTGAGGACTAGTTGCTCGTTACTTAACACTGCGTTTTGTACAGATGCTTTATTGTGCTCTATTTCTACTGAAAAAGTAGCCGTTTTATAGGACATGGCACTAAAACTAAGCTCAAAGGTCCCTGTTTTTTTTGTTGTCAGACTGTAATTCCCGTCTTTATCAGAAGTGGTATAAGCAGCAATTGCATTGCTCCCGGTTGGCTTTATGTATACATTCACAAACGGAATGGGGTTTTTTGCCATGTCATGTATGTGACCTGTTAGAGTCGATTGTGCTTGTATGGAAAAACTTAGTAAAAAGAGAAAGAGAAATTTGTTCATTTTCGTATCGTAGTATTGGAATGTAATACGTTATTTTTATTTTATATCATCGAAACTTTTTTCAATAAAATCATTTTCATCAACTCCTTTTGTTTCAGTTTTTGTACTAGTTATTTTTACATCTCAAGGTAAAAAAGTTCTTATTTTCATTGAAATATCTTCTTCTGTTTTTTTGTACATAGCAATAGTCTTGTCTTTAGCATTGATAGGTGTAGCGTATTTTTTAACCATAAATTTATCTTGATTTATTTAGTGTTACACTTTTAAAAAAAACATAAATAATTTTTTTTTTTAGCTTGGGCTTCCAATATTACACCAGGCAATCCGTTCAATTTCCATGTACTACAACTTACGGGAATTTCATTGGTAAACCATACCGATTAAACTCTACCACGAAATTTTCCCACGGCTTTTTGACATATAAACTAACTTATTTTTTTGTTTCTTCACTTACTTCCCAATCAATAATTCTCGTTTTATCTTTTACGTAGAGCGTGTCATTCATATTTGATAATCCTACATAAAGATAAAAATTTTCAATAATTAAACCTTCTTTTAAATTGGTATCCATCTCTAATGCTTCTTGGATTGTAGAATCTAAGTTGAAACTTAAATTGACTTCATTCTTTTCATCATTGGACTTTATAGCAACCTTTTTTTATAGTTTTCTTAAATAAATTTTCAGTTTGAAAAAATGAAAGGGTTTGATTTGTAATAACCTCCATTATTTACATTACATGAATATACAATTTCACTTGTCGAATTTTGACTAAGTAGATAAAAGGGTAATAACAGAAAAGTGAGTAATAATTTCATAGTATTTAACGTCATTTCCTGTGTTATTTGTTCGTAATGTTGTAATTTTTAAATATTTACACCTTAATCTAATTCAATTCCTTTTTTTAAAATAGGCGTAGATACATTTATTTTCAAACGCTCTCCTTTTGAAACTTTACTTTCCAAAATTTTAGCTCGCTCTTCCATCTTAGCTTTTTGCTTGATCAATTGTGCATTAGTAATTATTTTTGCTTCTTCCCTTGATATTAAATTGTATTTAGGATCGATACCATTTACTTCACTTTGAAAAGGGATTTCTATTTTTTTAACAGAAAAAATCACTTCATTTTTGGAATCCGAAAGTTCAATAATTAATCCAGGTAGTCCTTTAAATTTCCATGGACCCAACGGAATTGGAATAGAAATAGCGTACCATGCAGTGTATGAGCGTCCTCTAAAGTCGCAAGTCGCTTTGAAACAAACTAAATTACCTATTTTTTTTTCTTCGTTTACTAGCTCCCATTCTTGTTTTGTTCCATTTTCAAAAATAACTTCATTGCCACCTAAAGCATACAAAGCCGCTTTTTTTAAATCATTAAAAATAGCATAATTAGTAGTGTCTGATTTTTTGATATTAATAGAGGTGTTATTATCGCTTACTTTGTTTTCAGTAACTCTATCTCCAATATCTTTACTATTATAATTAAATCTCGAAAAAGAGTCATTAAACAATAATGAAGCAGTATAGTTGTCATATGAAGTTCCTGAATAAATCATCATTTCATAGTCTATTTTCCCAGCAGAAATAAAGTTTTGAGAGAAACTATTTACTCCACAAAAAAGTAAAAAAAGAATTTTGTTTATTTTCATAACTATTTTTTAAGTTAGCCCTAACTGTAAAGTTAGGGCTTTTATATTATTTAACCTTGTGCCATCTCTACAAGACTAGCACGTAGTTTTTTGCCAGCAGCAACAGCTCCGGCACATGAAGCTGTAACTGAGCCTGAAACAGTAGTTGACACTTCTCCGCCCACTACACCAGGTATACCACCACTTACAGTAACAGTAACTGACATTGTAATAGTTACGGTACAAGCTTCATCAAGTGATTGATTGTTTACACCTTCTATGATTTCATCGGTATAATTTTTAAAATCATTGATCGAATTAAAATTGTAAACTGTTTTAGCATCGGCAGTTTGAATAGATATAGTTGCTTTTTCTGTTCTTACCTCATTTATTGAATTCAAAGTAGGGTCAATAGTGTTTGCAGACCCTGTAAAAGAAAACATAACTGTAGCCACTAGGCCAAATAATAATTTTTTCATATTTTTGTTTTTTAATTATTTGCAGTCATACTTTATGTCGTCGAAAACATTTTTGAAGTATGGCTGTTTTTTTTGAGGTTGATTTTTTTATAAGAAATGTTACCAAACCAACTCTTTAAAAAGTAACATTAATTTTTGCTTGCAAGCGGTTTATTTAGACGGCTCTATTTTGTGTATAATTTTACAATCTAGAATCGAGAAAATCTTTTTGATTAACACGATAGTTTTAAAAACTAATGTGTTTTTTGGCACTTTTGTATTGATGCCTTTTTTTGTTTTAAAATCTATTGATGACTTGTTTAAAAAGCTGATGTAAAGCAAAATTCAAACTTTTTGGTTTCTTATTATTTTTCAATTACCTATAGACTGATAAAAGATAGAATTTTTTGTCTGATCTATTAAATCTTACATTTTAGAAATCTTTAAAAGAAATTTATAAGACAAAGATATTGCTGAAGTAGAGTCTAGCTGTACACTTAAAGTGTAAATAAAGTTAAACAATAGACAAGTAAGAAATAATTAATTTTTTGTGCTTTTTTTTATTAATTTGTATCCGATTTTGTTTATACTTTATTACAATTTAATTGATTGTGAGTTAAAAAAAGGTTGTTTTATATTTATTTAAAATAGAACTCTTATTTTCTAAGATTTAGTACCAAAGGAGGTATTCTTCAAAGGGTCATTTTTTTGGATTTTAGTTCTACATAGTCTAAAACATAAACTACTTTTCCTTTTAATCTTTCTATATATTTATTGATCGGTTAACTCAATTAATATGCATCATTTTCTGTTTTTTTGAAAAAAATCCTGCAATTTATTCTGAACTTAACTCCTGATGGAAGAATTTTTTTATTAGCTTTTTGATTTTTTAAGATAAGAGCATTTATTTAGGATTCATCTCTCACTTGTTATTTATATTTTTGGTGGCTATATAAGTTGATAATATGCATGAAATAAAATACAATTGCGTTTTATTTTATGAATATTATGTAAGAAGGGAACTAAGTCATTTTAGAAAAGGACTTTACTGTTCTTTTTTTTATAAATAGTTTTACCTTTTCTATCAAGAGTCGTATTTGTTAGTTGAGTGTAGTTAAAGTCTCTACATCTTCAAATAAAAATCCTTAGTCAAGGCAATATATTCTGGAGTGTAAACGTGTCTTGCGGTTTCGATAATTAATTCGTCAACTGCAAAATTAGTAGTTTCATTTCGGCTAAAAGCCAATAAACTACGTTTGATTTCAGTGGTTGGTGTTCCTTTTACGCGAGTGATTTTTAAGGGATATAATTCGTATTCATTGGCTATAGCCAAAAAGCTTTCTTCTTCTTTATAAGGAATGATTACGGAGAATATTCCGTTTTCAGAAAGTAATAAATCTGCAGCTTCAATCAATTCTTCAAAAGGCATCGCATCAGCAAAACGGGCCAAATCACGTTGCTCATTTTCCGTTTTGTAGTCTTCGGTATAAAAAGGAGGGTTGGAAACAATTACATCGTACTCGTCTTCGGGTTCTTCAACAAATTCATCTAAGCCGGCATGGTAACAAAATAAACGATCGCTCCATGGAGAGTTTTCAAAATTATCGGTCGCTTGCTCGTAAGCATCTTCGTCAATCTCTAAAGCATCAATTTGTTCAGCGTTGCTTCTTTGCGCAAGCATCAAGGCAATTATTCCGGTTCCGGCTCCAATATCTAAAATACTAAAAGGATTATTAGTTATAGGAGTCCAAGCGCCAAGAAGAACTCCATCGGTACCAATTTTCATAGCGCAACGGTCTTGTTCAACAGCAAATTGTTTGAATTGGAATTTAGACATAAGTATTGTTAGATTGTAGTGTAATGAATGCTGTCCTTTATGATAGTCAACTAGAGATAATTGCAGATTTCGAGAGATTGACCACTGCGACTGGATACTGATTACTGCCTACTAAATTAAAGGTACATTTCGATTAACCCTTCTGGTAAATCCATTATTACTTTTTTGTTTTCACGATCTATTTTAACCAAGAAATGGTCAATCATAGGGATTAAGATTTCTACACTACCATTTAAAACCTCAAATAAGGGTTGTGCAGTGGTGTCATTGATAGATTCTATTTTACCAACGATTCCTAGACGTTTGTCTTCAACTTCAAAACCAATTACTTCGTGGAAATAAAACTTATTGCCGGTTAGTTTTGGCAACATTTTTAAGGGTAAATACAAATCATTGCCTATAAGTGCATCGGCTTCTTCTTCGGTATTTGTATCTTCAAAACGGATTCGTAAAAAATCGTTTTTGTGCAGCGAACTGCTTTCAATAAAAAAAGGAACCAAGTGTTTGTTGCATTCAACAAACACTGATTCCAAGTTTTCGTATAACTCAGGTTCGTCCGTGTCTAAATAGGCAAGAACTTCCCCTTTGAAACTAAATTTTTTAGCGATTTTACCTAAGTAGAAACAATCTTCTTTACGCATCGTCGCCTTCTAAATTATGCTTCAGTAGTTTCGTTGTTTTCTTCAGCAGCAGGAGCCTCTTCAGCAACTTCTTCTTCAACAGCAGGAGTTGCAGCAGCAATAGCATCTGCCTCTGCTTGTGCAGCAGCAGCTAAACGTTTTGCATTTACTTCTTGTTCTGCTTTGAAAGCTTTAGCTTTATCAGCAGCTTGAGCTTTAGTCAAACCTTCTTTTTTAGCGTCAACTTTACCAGCTTTAGCTTCTAACCAAGCCGCTAATTTTGCATCAGCTTGCTCTTGAGTTAAAGCACCTTTACGAATACCTCCATCAAGGTGGTGTTTCAATAAAGCACCTTTGTAAGAAAGAATTGCTTTTGCAGTATCTGTAGGTTGTGCACCATTGTGTAACCATTTTACTGCGCTTTCAAGGTTTAACTCGATAGTCGCTGGGTTAGTGTTAGGATTATAAGTACCAATTTTTTCTAGGTATTTACCATCTCTTTTTGAGCGTGCATCTGCAGCTACAACCCAGTAAAAAGGTTTTTGTTTTTTACCGTGTCTTTGTAATCTAATTTTTACTGACATAATCTTGTGATTAAATTTTGAGGTACTCGACCTCGATTAATTAAGGGTGCAAAGATACATTTTTTATTCCAAATTACTAATGCGAATTTTAAAATAATGTAAAGGAATAGGTTAGGTGATTTTATTGTTATTTTCTGGTAAATGGATTTTTAGTTTTTTTAGGAACTAAGATCTATTAAATAATTTTTTCAATCTGTTCTTTTTGAAATAAAACAGGGTAGTTTTAGAAAAACAAAGATCAGTTTGTTGTATTTATTTCTTAGTTTTAAAAACGCAAATTCAAAATAAAATCATAAATAAGCTAATATATAGTAGATTAGAGAAAAATAGCAGTACATTTGTTGTATTATTTAAATAAGTACATATGAATATTTTTGTTGGAAGCCTTCCATTCAGTATTGAGGAAGCAGATTTAAGAGAGTCTTTCGAGGCTTACGGAGCAGTTGATTCAGTTAAAATTATCTCAGATAAATTTACAGGAAGAAGTAAAGGATTCGGTTTTGTTGAGATGCCAAATGATGATGAAGCTCAAAAAGCAATTGACGAGTTGAACGGTGCTACTGTTCAAGGACGTGCAATTGTAGTAAACAAATCTGAGCCTAAACCTGAAGGTGAAAGAAGAAGTTTTAATAACAACCGTGGAGGTGACTCTCGTGGTGGTTATGGTGGAAACAGCCGTGGTGGAGACAACCGTGGTGGTGGAAACAGAGGAGGATATTAATATTTTTTTCTAGCTATAAAAAAAGGTGTCAATGAAAATTGACACCTTTTTTGTTTTTATAGGTTTGCAACAAGCCAGTCGCCTACTTCGCTTGTTTTGTAAGCTTTGTTTCCTTTGCTGACTAAATCCTCGGTTACTATTCCTTGCTCTAGGGAATTATTTACAACTGCTCTTATAGCTTCTGCCTCTTTTTTTAATCCAAAAGCGTCTTCAAACATCATGGCTGCGGATAAAATTGTTGCCAGCGGATTTGCAATATTGAGTCCCGTTGCTTGAGGATATGACCCGTGGATGGGTTCGTACAATGAAGTGTGCTCGCCCACAGATGCAGAAGGCATCAATCCCATAGAACCTGATATTACCGAAGCTTCATCTGTCAATATATCGCCAAATAAATTCTCAGTAATCAACACATCATAAGAATTGGGCCATTGCACTAGTCGCATGGCTACGGCATCAACAAATTCATAGGAAACCGAAACTTCTGGATAGTCCTTTTCCATGGCTTGAACGGTTTCCCTCCATAGCCGGGAAGTTTCCATAACATTAGCTTTGTCCACACAACATAGTTTTTTAGAACGGCTCATAGCCAATTCAAAGCCTTTTTTTGCCAGTCGTTTTACTTCTGCTCTTGTATAAGTACAAGTGTCGTATGCGGTTTCGCCATCGTCTAATCTTCCTTTTTTTCCAAAATAAATCCCACCGGTTAATTCTCTGAGGAAAATCAAGTCGGTTCCCTCTATGCGTTCTCGTTTCAAAGGAGAATTATCAATTAAAGATGGGAAAGTAAAAGTAGGTCTCACATTAGCAAATAAGCCTAATTTTTTTCGCATGAGCAACAATCCTTGTTCTGGTCTTACCGTTGCTGTTGGGTCATTGTCGTATTTTGGATGACCAATAGCCCCAAACAGTACAGCATCTGCAGCAAGACAGATTTCATGGGTTTCATCTGGATAAGGAACGCCCACAGCATCAATGGCACATGCTCCTGTTAATGCTGGGGTCCAAGTGATTTCATGATTGAATTTTTTTGCAATGGCGTCAGAAACTTTTACGGCTTCGTTGATTACTTCGGGTCCAATTCCGTCTCCGGCTAAAAGGGCTATGTTTAATTTCATTTTTTAAGTTTTTTTATTTTAAGGTTCAAATATTCAAGAATTTAAAGGTTTAGAGTCAAAGCAATAAAGAAAAAACTTTGAACCTTTGTCACCCTGAGCCTTTGTGCCTTTAATCAGATATTACATTCAGCATTTTTTGAGTTGCAATGATAGCTGCGACGGTTTGGTCAGAATCTAACCCTCTTGTTTTAAATTCTTTACCATTGTTTAGCCATGTTATTATAGTTTCGCATAATGCATCAGAACTACTTCCTGGAGGTATTCTAACAGCATAATCTATCAATTGAGGCAATTGTAAATTTTTGCTTTTGTAAATTTTTGCCAATGCATTCATAAAAGCATCAAATTGTCCGTCACCCTGTGCGTGCTCTTCAATGATTTCACCGTCTATTTTTAAAGATAAAGTAGTCGATGGACGCATGCCTTTTGCGTGAGATAATATATAGGACTCAACAATAATTTTTTCCTGATAGGTCTGGCTGTCTAAAACATCAGAGATTATATAAGGTAAATCTTCTTTAGTAACGGTTTCTTTTTTATCACCTAATTCGATAATGCGCTGCGTAACTAATTTTAAATCCTCAGGATTTAATTGAAGGCCTAATTCCTGAAGGTTCTTTTCAATATTGGCTTTGCCAGAAGTTTTTCCAAGAGCATACTTTCTTTTTCGACCAAAACGTTCTGGTAAGAGATCGTTAAAATAAAGGTTATTTTTATTATCGCCATCAGCATGAATTCCGGCTGTTTGGGTAAATACATTGTCGCCTACTATAGGTTTGTTTGCAGGAATTCTATAACCTGTGAAAGTTTCGACCAACTTACTCACAGAATACAAGGAAGATTCTTTTACGCCAATTGCTATTTCCGGAAAAAAGTCATTGATAACGGCAACGGCACTTTCTAGTGGTGCATTTCCTGCACGCTCTCCCATACCATTTACGGTAACATGCAAACCATGAATTCCAGCTTTTATAGCTTCCATAACATTGGCAATGCTTAAATCATAATCATTGTGGGCATGAAAATCAAAATGGATAGAAGGATATCGAGTTGTGATTTTCGAAATGAATTCAAATGTTTCTGATGGAATTAATACCCCTAATGTATCTGGAAGTAAAATTCTTTTCACGGGTTGTTGCGTCAGGAAATCTAAATATTGAAAAACATATTCAGGGGAATTACGCATTCCGTTACTCCAATCTTCTAAATAGACATTGGTCTCAATATTATTTTCTTGAGCCAAAGTTATGGTTTGAGCAATTTCATTAAAATGCTGTTCGGGTGTTTTTTTTAACTGATGCGTTAGATGATTCAAAGATCCTTTGGTTAATAAATTTTGAACTTTAGCACCTGTTTTTTTCATCCATTCAATAGATAATCCGCCATCTACAAAAGTGAGTACTTCTATTCTATCCGTGTAATTTTGTTTATTAGCCCAAGCCATAATGCCTTTTACGCCTTGAAATTCTCCGTCGCTCACTCGTGCAGAGGCTATTTCTATGCGGTCAATATTTAATTCCTCGATTAATAATTGTGCAATGGTCAATTTTTCTGCAGCAGAAAAGGACACTCCTGAGGTTTGCTCACCATCACGGAGCGTTGTGTCCATTATTTCAATTTTTCTTTTCATCATTGTAAATTTGGAACCCAAAAAAATTCAGCTCTTTTCAAGCTAGGTTTTAGGATTTAAAATAGTGCTTAGTGCTGTGTTTGTCATTAAAAGGGGCGTGTGCTTGCAAACACTTCAATATCTTCTTTAATGTTTTGTAAGTAATCAATATCATCAAAACCGTTGAGCATGTTGTTCTTTTTGTAGCCGTTAATGGCAAAAGATTCTTGCTGACCTGTTGCTAATAATGTGATGGTTTGGTTTGGTAAGTTGATTTCTAATTCAGTTTTAGGATTTTCTTCGATGGCTTTAAAAATAGAATCAGCAAATTCTGGACTCACTTGCACAGGCAAAACACCAATATTTAGACAGTTTCCTTTAAAAATATCTGCAAAAAAACTAGATACAACTGCTCTAAAGCCGTAATCATATACCGCCCATGCGGCGTGTTCACGAGAAGAACCAGAGCCAAAATTTTTCCCGCCCACTAAAATTTTCCCGCTGTAGGTACTGTCATTTAAAACGAAATCTTTTTTGGGAGATTCGTCCGAGTTGTATCGCCAATCTCTAAATAAGTTGTCGCCAAAACCTACACGCTCAGTTGCTTTTAAGAAACGAGCTGGAATGATTTGGTCCGTATCTACATTTTCTATCGGCAGTGGTACTGCGCTACTAGTTAGTATATTGAATTTATCGTATGCCATTTTTATTTTTTATTAGCTCCCAACCCTCGAAGGGGAGTTGTTGGAGGTGAAAGTTGTTTTTTTTTAATTGTACTATTTATTTTGTTGAAAATTCTCCCTTTGGGAGTTAGGAGGCTACATTAATTTTCTTGGATCTGTTAAAACTCCGGTAACTGCGGCAGCAGCAGCCATAATAGGACTTGCAAGCAAAGTCCTTGAACCAGGACCTTGTCTTCCTTCAAAATTTCTATTGGATGTACTTACTGCATATTTTCCTGCAGGAACTTTATCATCATTCATGGCCAAACAGGCAGAACAACCCGGCTGACGCAATACAAAACCAGCTTCGGTAAGAATGTCCAAAAGTCCTTCTTCTTTAATTTGTGCTTCAACAACGTGAGAACCTGGAACCAACCATGCTGTTACGTTATCGGCCTTTTTTCGTCCTTTTACAATTTCGGCGAAAGCCCTAAAATCTTCAATACGACCGTTAGTGCAGCTCCCTAAGAAAACATAATCAATTGGTTTGCCTATCATCACATCATCTTCTTGAAAACCCATGTAGGCCAATGATTTTTTATAGGTTTCGGCGCCACCTTCTACTCGGTTGGCGTTTGGAATATTTTTTGAGATACCAATTCCCATCCCTGGATTAGTTCCGTAAGTAATCATTGGCTCGATATCTGTTGCATCGATATTTAGTTCAGCATCAAAAACGGCGTCTGGATCTGTTTTTAAGGTTTTCCAATATGCTACGGCTTTTGTCCAAGCTTCGCCTTTTGGAGCATATAATCTTCCTTCAAGGAAATCAAATGTTTTTTGATCTGGAGCAATCATGCCACCACGAGCTCCCATTTCTATGCTTAAATTGCACACGGTCATTCGGCCTTCCATAGACATTTCTTCAAAAACATTTCCTGCGTACTCAACAAAATAGCCTGTTCCGCCAGAAGTGGTCAGTTGAGAAATGATATAAAGCGCCACATCTTTTGGTCCCACACCCTTACTTAGAGTTCCGTTTACATTGATGCGCATTTTTTTCGGTTTAGGTTGCATGATGCATTGGGTAGCCAAAACCATTTCGACCTCAGAAGTTCCTATTCCAAAAGCGATGGCGCCAAAAGCACCGTGCGTAGAGGTGTGCGAATCTCCACAAACAATGGTGGCTCCTGGAAGTGTTATTCCGTTTTCTGGCCCTACAACATGCACGATTCCATTTTTGGGATGTCCTAATCCCCAGTGTGAAATACCATACGTGGCTGCATTATCCTCCAAGGCTAGCAATTGATTGGCTGATAAGGCATCAACAACAGGTAGGTGCTGGTTTATAGTTGGGGTATTGTGATCTGCAGTTGCAAAGGTACGTTCAGGATATAAAACTGATACATTTCTAGATTTTAAACCCAAAAAAGCTACCGGACTGGTAACCTCATGAATGAAATGACGATCAATAAAAAAAACATCAGGTCCATCTTCTATTTTGCGCACCACGTGCGAATCCCATACTTTATCAAATAATGTAGTGCTCATTGTATAAATTTTAGTTTTGCGGCCAAATAAGCCTTAGGATAATCAAGAACGCAAAACTAAAAAAAGGAGTTAATGTATATTTTTGATTTTTCTAATTTATACGATGCCCAAAATCTCAACCGAATATTTCATAACTAAATTTCGTCTTTTTGATTTCTTTTTTTAAAGTGTGGTTTTTATTTTGATAAAATGTATCGTCGTTTTTTTTAATTTTTAATATTTATCGAATAGTTAGTATTTGTATCTTTCAAGTGGTTTGGGTTGAGAATATTTAATTAAATCACGTTAAAATTGATTTTTTTTTCAATTTTAAATTCGTTTTTTGACTTTTGACGAAGCTTTTTTTAAACCTAATTTTAGGAATAAGTTGGTTGTTTTTCATTTGTATTTAGTTATTTTTTTTTGATGAAATACTACGACATCCAAAAATCAATATGTGGTCTTTTATGTTTATAATAAATTACGTTTTAGACGATTTGTTCCAAGTAATTTTGGTTTTAGTAGGAGAATAGTCTTGGAAAATAAATTTATTTTTTGTTAGTAACTTAGCTTTAGTTCTACTCAAAAAAAACTAAATTTGGAATTCATTTTTTGCTACTTTCATTAATTTTAAAGTGTTTAAAACCAGTTAAATACACTGTCTAAATCTATGGGTTTAGGCACCCTTCCCTTTGGGGAGGGCTGGGGAGGGGATTTATGTACTTAATATTCGATACCGAAACCACAGGATTACCAAAACGTTGGGGCGCACCTATTTCAGATACAGACAATTGGCCAAGATGTATTCAAATTGCTTGGCAGTTGCATGATGATATGGGAAAACTCATCGAGCATCAAGATTATTTGGTCAAGCCCGAAGGTTTTAATATACCGTATGATGCCGAACGAATTCACGGTATCTCTACGGAATTGGCAGATGCCAATGGCGTTTCATTGTCTGAAGTTTTAGAGAAATTCAATATTGCTTTAGGTAAAGCGAAGTTTATTGTGGGTCAAAATTTAGGTTTTGATATCAATATTATGGGTTGCGAATTCTATCGAATGGGAGTGGAAAGCCAAATGAGCTCGATGCCTATTCTAGATACGTGTACTGAAATTACTGCTTCTTTATTAAAATTGCCGGGTGGTCGTGGTGGCAAATTCAAGTTGCCTACGTTGACGGAGTTGCACTCGTATCTTTTTAATAAACCTTTTGGCGAAGCACACAACGCTACTGCCGATGTGGAGGCAACAACGCGCTGTTTTTTAGAATTAATACGTCGTGAAATTTTCACGAAAGAAGAACTGGATGTTCCGGTTTCTTATTTCAAAGATTTCCAAAGTAAAAACCCAACCGAAATCAAACTCATTGGGTTAAAACATATCAATTTAAAAGAGGCCTCAGATAAAATCCGACAACAATTTGGCGATAAGCAAGCGCCAACTGTTTCAAAGGAAGTCCTTTCAGAGAATAAGAAAGTTTTAGTTGATGCGCCCTTTGTTCATTTACACAATCATACCCAGTTTTCGGTATTGCAATCTACCATTAGCATTGCGGCATTAGTCAAAGCGGCAGCGCAACAAAAAATGCCTGCGGTTGCCATGACAGATCATGCGAATTTGATGGGAGCTTTTCATTTTGTGCGTGATATTTTATATCATAACAAGGCGGCTGAAGCCAAAAATAAAGCTGCTGTTGAAAATGGCGAGGAACCTACCGAAGTTCCTATGAAACCTATCGTTGGTTGCGAATTTTTTGTGTGTGAGGACCATAAAAATAAGTCGGTTAAGGATAATGGATACCAAATAGTGCTTTTGGCGAAGACCAAAAAAGGCTATCATAATTTGGCTAAAATGTCTTCTATTGCGTATACTGAAGGATTTTATTATGTACCCAGAATCGACAGGAAAGTTATTCAGGAATTCAAAGAGGATATTATTGTTTTGTCTGGAAACTTATATGGTGAAATTCCAAATAAGATTTTAAATATTGGTGAAAACCAAGCCGAAGAGGCTTTAATCTGGTGGAAAAATGAATTTAAGGACGATTTTTATATTGAGGTCATGCGCCACAATCAAGAAGATGAAAATCGGGTGAACACTTCTTTGATTTCATTGGCAAGAAAGCACGATGTTAAGATCGTTGCCACAAACAATACCTTTTATATAGACAAAGAAAATTCGAATGCACATGATATTTTGCTTTGTGTGCGTGATGGTGAAAAACAAACTACACCTATTGGTCGTGGCCGCGGCTATCGTTATGGGTTGCCAAATCAAGAGTACTATTTCAAGTCTGGGGACGAAATGAAGCAACTCTTTGCTAATTTACCAGAGGCGATTTCAAATATTTCGGAGATTGTAGATAAAATTGAAATTTATGATTTGGCTCGCGAAGTACTGCTTCCCAAGTTTGAAATTCCAGTTGAATTTAATAATCCTGAAGACGCGGTTGATGGAGGAGTGCGCGGTGAAAATGCCTATTTAAGACACCTTACTTTTGAAGGCGCAAGAAGACGATATCCTGTAATTAATGAAGAAATTCAAGAGCGATTGGATTTTGAATTATTGACCATTTCTAATTCTGGTTATCCTGGATATTTCTTGATTGTACAGGATTTAATTGCCGAAGCCAGAAGTATGGGCGTTTCGGTAGGACCTGGAAGGGGTTCTGCGGCGGGTTCTGTGGTGGCTTATTGTTTGAAAATCACCAATATAGATCCTTTAAAATACAACTTGCTTTTTGAGCGTTTCTTGAATCCGGATCGTGTGTCATTACCCGATATTGATATCGATTTTGATGACGAAGGTCGAAGCAGCGTGATGGATTATGTGATCCGAAAATACGGTTCCAAACAGGTGGCGCAAATTATCACGTACGGAAAAATGGCTACCAAATCAGCAATTCGTGATACTGCCCGTGTACTAGATTTACCACTTTTTGAAGCAGATAAAATTGCGAAATTGATTCCGGGATTGATGCCGTCTAAGTGGAATTTAGCTCGGTTTTTAAATGAAAAAGAAGACATCATAAAAAAAGCGGTTCGTCCGGAAGAGTATGATAAAATAAAAGAATTAATAGGACTTGCTAGTGAAGATGACCTTGGTGGTGAAACCATTCAACAAGCCAAAGTTTTAGAGGGGAATCTAAGAAATACGGGAATTCACGCTTGTGGAGTGATTATAACACCTAGTGATATTACTAATTTTGTTCCTGTGGCTACCGCCAAAGATTCGGATTTGTATGTGACTCAATTTGATAACTCGGTAGTAGAAAGCGCTGGTTTATTAAAGATGGACTTCTTGGGTTTGAAGACCCTAACGTTGATAAAAGATACCGTTAAGTTAGTAAAATACCGCAGCGGAATTGAGCTCAATCCAGATGAGTTCCCTATTGATGATCTAAAAACATACGAGCTTTTTCAGCGCGGTGAAACGGTTGGAATTTTTCAGTATGAAAGTCCCGGAATGCAAAAATACATGAAGGAGTTAAAGCCTACAGTTTTTCCCGATTTAATTGCCATGAATGCCTTATACCGTCCGGGTCCGATAGCTTATATTCCGAGTTTCGTCAAGCGAAAAAATGGTGAAGAGGAAATTATTTATGACCTTGAAGCCTGCGAAGAATTACTTAAGGATACCTATGGAATTACTGTTTATCAAGAGCAAGTAATGCTTTTGTCCCAAAAATTGGCTGATTTCTCTAAAGGTGATGCCGACGTTTTGCGTAAAGCGATGGGAAAAAAGCAAAAGGATGTTTTGGACAAAATGAAACCGAAATTTATCAGTCAGGCTGCTGCCAAAGGGCATGCCGAAGATAAACTGGAGAAAATTTGGAAAGACTGGGAAGCCTTTGCAGAATACGCATTTAATAAGTCGCACTCTACTTGCTATGCTTGGATTGCTTATCAAACGGCTTACTTAAAAGCAAATTATCCTGCGGAGTATATGGCTGCAGTACTCTCTAACAATATGAGTGATATCAAACAAGTGTCGTTCTTTATGGAAGAGTGTAAGCGAATGGGCTTGCAAGTTTTGGGTCCTGATGTAAATGAATCATTCTATAAATTCACTGTAAATGATGATTATGCGGTACGTTTTGGGATGGGCGCCATAAAGGGTGTTGGTTCTGGAGCTGTTGCAACCATAGTGGAGAGAAGAAAAGACGGAAAATACAAATCCATTTTTGATTTAACCAAACGAATTGATTTACGTGCAGCCAATAAAAAAGCGTTAGAAAACTTAGCCTTGGCTGGTGGTTTTGACTCTTTTGGCGATACAACGAGAGCACAATATTTTCATGATGATGGAGACGGAATAACGTTTTATGAAAAAGCGATTCGGTATGGAGCTAAGTTTCAGGAAAACGAAAATTCCTCTCAGGTAAGTTTGTTTGGCGATGCTAGCGAGGTGCAAATTGCTGAACCTGTAGTGCCTCCATGCGAAGATTGGAGCACGATGGAAAAATTATCAAGAGAAAAGGAGGTTGTAGGGATTTACATATCTGGGCATCCGCTGGATGATTTTAGATTTGAAATGAAATATTTTTGTAATGCTCGTTTAGATGCGCTCAGAAATATGGAACAATATGTAGGTAAGAATTTAACTTTTGCAGGTATTGTAAGTAATTTTCAACGCCGAACAGCTAAGAATGGTAAGGATTGGGCAATATTTACACTCGAAGGATTTGAAGAAAGTTTTGAGTTCAAAATTTTTGGTGAAGAGTACCTCAAGTTTTATCATTTTTTATACAACAATCAATTTGTATTTATAAAAGTGCTCATCAAAGAAGGCTGGGTCAATCAGGATACAGGCAAAAAAAGTGAGCCAAGAATGCAATTTGTAGAGGTTAAGCAATTGCAGGATGTATTGGCTACGTTTGCCAAAAAACTCATTTTATATCTTAACATAAATGATTTACATGCTGAATTTATTCATAATTTAAGTCGGCTTTTTCAAGAGTATAAAGGAGATAACACCGTTTCATTTGAAGTAATGGAACTCGAAAAAATAAAAAAACTTATTCCAGTTGCAACACCAGACATAGATCCAGAAGAAATGAATTTTGCAGATGATTTAGAAGAAGTTGATGCCAGAAATGGGGAAATGGGTGAAGCAACGGCAGTAGTAAAAGTAGAAGAGGTTGAGGAGATAAAAGTAGTTACAAAGCTAGCAATGGCTAGTAGAAAATTGAAAGTTAAAATTTCAAATGAATTACTATTTGAGTTAGAGAAAATGCAAATTAATTTTAAACTAAATTAATGTTTGGGATGTGATTTGTAATTCGTACTTGTTTATTTGTAAACTTTAAAATTGTAGGAATGACTTTTGTAATTTTTTTTCAACACTTTTTATAAAGTACTGATTCTTAATGAATAGTTAAATTTAACATCCATCTTCATGCTGTTTTTGAGAAATTATTAGTGTAATTGAAGTACTTTTGCATAAAATATAAAAAAACAATAGCATGAAAAAACAATTATTCTTATTGGGATTTGCACTATGTACAATGACTATGGTAGCCCAAACAGAAAAAAATGAAAGTTGGTATTTTAAATTAGGTGGTTCTTATTTTATGCAAACTGCGGCTACAGAATTTCCTGTAGTTTCAGGTCAATTACCAAACACGGATGTATATGCAGCAAATGGAACAACTTTGCTTTCAAGAGAAACGAATCACGGGTCTTTTGGAGAAGGATTTAGAACTGGTTTAACTGCTGGTTACCGCGTTTCTTCTAGATTAGGTTTTGAGCTTGGATTGAATTATTTCAAAAGCAGCAACAAAACAATGGTGGAAACAGTTAATAGACTAGTTGCTCCAGGTCCAGTTTTTGCAACAGGAAAAGCACAAGGAAAAATTACAGCATTTGATTTAGCTCCAGCTGTTGTTTTATTCTTAGGAGAGTCAAATGGTTTTGAACCTTACACAAAAGTTGGTGTAATTGTACCAGTTCATGGTGATTTAACAATCGAGACGAACAGAGTATATACAACGCCAGCAGGAACTGTAAATTCTTATACAAAGGAAAAAGTTTTGCCAAACCCAACAGTTGGTTTTATGGCAGTTGTAGGTACATCATATAAATTAGGGAAAAACATTTCAGTTTACGGAGAGTTGGAGTATCGTAACTTTACAGTACACGGTAAATCTAAAGAAACGAAAGCGTATACTGAAAATGGCGTAGATAAATTGACTGTTCCAACATCGTTTCGTCCAGATGCTTCGTATTCTGTAAATCACGTAAACTATGTAGAGCAGATTAACAGTACTTCAAATAATAGAACAACAAATTCAGCAGGCTTTGATAATACAAAAGCTTCTGATGATATCAGTTCATACGTTGGTATTAGTGGTTTAGGATTAACTCTTGGATTAAAGTACAGTTTGTAATTTAATAAAAAGTTTTAATAAGATGGGGTGTTCGAAAGAGCATCCCTTTTTTTGTATCGTAAAATAGGTTTCGGAGATTGTTTTCATAGCCCTGATGGAAGCGGCATCTCCCGATTTAGAAAAACAAGGCTTTTTAGCCGTAGTTTTTATTTATCGGGAATACAGCGTACAGCGGGAAAAAGCTCCAAAAGAAAATAAATTTCTAGTATAAAGTAAGTATATAGGAATTGATAATAGATTAATAGTCAAAACTAATTTGGGAATAGTGATTGATTTGTTTTTAATTTATAAATTTGTACTCTAGTTTGAATATTTAAAAATTCAAATCATAAACTTAAAATATATATTATGGCATTAGCAATAACGGATGCTACTTTTGAAGAAGTAGTTTTGAAATCAGACAAACCAGTTATGGTAGATTTTTGGGCAGCATGGTGTGGACCATGTAGAATGGTAGGTCCAATCATTGATGAATTAAGCAACGAATACGAAGGGAAAGTGGTTGTTGGTAAGGTTGATGTTGATGCCAATCAGGAATTTGCTGCAAAATACGGCGTTAGAAATATCCCAACAGTATTGGTTTTTCATAACGGAGAAGTAGTAGGAAAGCAAGTAGGAGTAGCTCCTAAGCAAACGTATGCAGATAGTCTTGACGCTTTGTTGTAATTAACATTGAAGTTTTAGAATCAATTTTAGATATCAAAAAGGTTTGGCGCAAGTCAAACCTTTTTTTGTTTAAGAACAGTTTTGTGTTTTATTTTGGGCTAATCTTGTTATGTAGCGCTTTAATTTTTAAATCATTTAATCTTTTAATATATTTGGATTATGAAGATTGAATCGCAAATAGAAAAGATTACTAGTTTCCAGCACCTTGAATTGCTCGCTAATCAAGTTGTAGAAGGATTTATTTCAGGGATGCACAAGAGTCCGTTTCATGGCTTTTCGGCAGAGTTTGCTGAGCATAAAGTTTATAATGCTGGAGAGAGCACAAAGCATATTGACTGGAAGCTGTATGCTAAAACCGATAGGTTGTATACCAAGCGTTATGAAGAAGAGACTAATTTAAGATGTCATATTGTAATTGATAATTCGTCTTCTATGCATTATCCTCAATTGAAAGCGAACCAAAACTTTTTTGAGAATAAGATAGGATTTTCAGTATTGGCCTCGGCAGTATTGATGAATTTATTAAAGAAACAGAGAGATGCTGTTGGTTTAAGTGTTTTTTCGGATACGTATGAGTACTATGCACCTGAGAAAGGAAGCGACCGACACCACAGGATGATCTTAAATGCTCTTGAAGGCTTGCTGCAAAAGCCTATGGTTGCAAAAAGTACAGATACCGTAACATATTTACATCAAATAGCCGAGAAGATGCATCGTAGGTCTATGATCATCTTGTTTACGGATATGTTTCAGAGTTTTGGCGAGTCTGTTGATTCTAAAAAAGAACAAGCCTTATTTAGTGCCCTACAGCACTTAAAGCACAATAAGCACAAAGTAGTCTTGTTTCATGTAATTGACGGCAAAACGGAGCTTGATTTTGAATTTGACAACACACCTAGGAAGTTTGTTGATGTGGAAACAGGAGAAGAAGTTGCTGTTTTCTCAGATACGGTTCAAGAAGAATATCAAAATCAGATGCAATTATACTTAAAAAAGCTGTCTATGACTTGCTCGCAAAACAGAATTAAGTACGTTCCAGTTCATGTAGATGAAAATTTTGAAAAAATAATGATGACATATTTAGCTGAAAAACAAAACTTTGGATAATAAGTGATAATTTTTTTGAAATTATTTTTAAAAAAGGCTTGCGCAAACGGAAATCTATTGTATCTTTGCCACCGCAATAACGCAGAGGTTTGGTAGTTCAGTTGGTTAGAATACATGCCTGTCACGCATGGGGTCGCGGGTTCGAGTCCCGTCCAGACCGCAATATTGGGGAAAGCCTTTCGTAACAGAAAGGCTTTTTTGCCCCTTTACGGTTTTTAACGTTAGTTGTGTTGTTTGCTACGAATTTGTAACTCGTAGCGGGTTTAGTAGTTAGACCAATGAAAAGCTTTTCGCCTCGGCGAATAGCTTTTTTGATTTAATTTGAAGGAAGGGTTTTAATTTTTAGATTGAAAAGAGCTTAGTTTTTAATTGTTTGAACTTCAATTGCTTTCGTTAATCAATTAAATTTTAGAATCAAAAGGTATATAAAATAATGCTGGTTTGGTAGTTCAGTTGGTTAGAATACATGCCTGTCACGCATGGGGTCGCGGGTTCGAGTCCCGTCCAGACCGCCAGTAATAAAAAAGCTTTTCTTAATTGAAAAGCTTTTTTTGTTTTTGTCAAATTCAAATAGTAATGGATATGAATTTAGTTTACATGTCGTAAATCAAAACAAAACTGCTTTGTGTTGCCAAACAATCCAAATATAGAGTCCTAAAAAAACCATACAAAGTACAAACTTCATGAAGCTAGAGGCGAGGAAGCCAATGAAAGAGCCAGTAGCGGCTTTTAGAGCTCTATTTTGATCTTTAAAATCATAAATAAGTTCGCCTATTAAAGCACCCAAGAAAGGGCCAATAAGAAATCCAAAAGGGATTGGTGCAAATATCCCAATCACAAGTCCAATATTGGTACCCCAAATACCATAACTACTGCCGCCAAATTTTTTAGTTCCTTTGGCAGGAATAATATAATCTAAAATAGAAATTACAATAGTTATTAGTAAGGTACTCCAAAGAATCCAGTGGTTCATAGGTACAGCTTGTGTTAAATACAATATTGCTATACCAACCCAACTGATAGTAGGGCCTGGTAATACGGGTAAAAAACTCCCAAATATACCGGCAATGACACAACAAAAACCAAGAAGTAAAAGAAATAAATCCATAATTTATTTTTAGTATTTTTGTACAACATAAATATAACTCGAATTTTTCAAATGAAAGCAATAAATAGTTTGTCACTTTTAGTGTTCTTAATACTAATTATGAGTAGTTGTAATTCTATTTATGCTCAGGGTGGTTTTGAGAATCAAAAAGATGCTTTAGTAAAAGATAGTATATATAAGAAGAACAAAATGAAAGTGTTAAATTTTTCGATGAAAGATTTTGATGCGATTTTTTTTGAATTTTTTGATAAAAAAGCAAGCCCAACTGTTTTAAGTAAAGAGGAGTTTTATTCTTATACGATTCGAATAGCTATTTTTTCTGAACGCCTTGCTGCCTTGTATCCAGATCAAAATGCTATAGCTACCGAGAGTAAAAACAAATGGTTTGCTGAAAGTTATGAGGATTATTTGAAAATCAAAAATTCGCAAAAAAAATAGTTGTAGTTTTATACTTTAAAAAAAATAGCAAATACACATATCTTGAAGCCATATTATCTTTTAATAGTTTTTCTTATTTTTCACTCCTGTCAGTATTTTGAGACTCCTGTTCCTTCAGAGCAAGAGCTTTTACAAAAGGAACTGAAATCCATCAATTGGAAAGAGGTTGATGAGTATCCATCTGTGGTAGATTGTGAAAAAATTGAAGATAAAAAACAACGTCAAAAGTGTTTTTTTGAGGTTTTAACTCAATTGATTCAGGAGAAATTGAGTGTAGATACCCTTTCAATTCTTTATCCTGAATTGGATACTATTGAAGTTAAAGTTACTATTTTTCCAAATGCAACGATGCAGTTTGAACCTCAATTTCCAAAAGATTCTATAGCGTATGACAAAATCAAAATTGACAGCATACTTAAAGTTCGTCTAGTTGATTTTCCAAAAATTAATCCAGCCATAAAACGTGGTGTTCCCGTGAAAACACAATTTATTCTTCCGGTGATTTTAAAAGTAGAGTAATTTTATATTGAGATCAGTCGGTCTAGGAGCTATTTCCATCTGGGCTTGGGCTCCAGTGACATTAGAATTTTCTACCCTTCCATTCGTATTTACCAAACAAAGAAAACAAAGCCACGCTTGTGCTAAAAAAAGGATAAAATAAACTGCTTAAAATCAAATGACGCATTTTCCTTTTAGATAAAAAATGATTGGTTTTATAAATCAAAAAGGTATCAACAGTGAACTTTAAAGTAGATGCTAAAATAATATCTTGAAAAGTTGTTAAACCTAAGAACCAAGATCCAAGAATTAACACCCAACTCAAATTCCCAGCAAAAACCATCAATCCCAATCCTTTTCCAAAACTACTTTGATAAGAACCCGTTTTAGAAGCCCAGCGAACGCGTTGGTAAAATAAGGATCTCCAATCGTTCATTGGTTTTGTAATTATAATATTGTTTTCAGATTTTAGATAATGCACTTTTTCGGGTGATTTTGCAATTGCTTTTTGGAGCAAGAATACATCGTCACCACTCGCAATTTTGTCATTTCCTTCAAAACCATTAAGCTCTTGAAAAAAGGATTTGGTATAGGCAAAGTTAGCACCATTACACATAAATCCTTTGTTAATGCCAAAACTTCCAATAGTTGCTCCTTGTAAACTCGCCAAATCCAATTGCTGAAACTGATGTAGAAATGAATTAGTACACGCATACGTGACCGCACCAGAAAGCATAGCTACATCATGAAGCTGAATGTAATTATCCATAGTTAATAACCAGTTTTCTGGAACTATACAATCGGCATCGGTGGTAATAACCCAATTGGAGTTCACAATTTGCATTGCAGTTACAATCGCATCTTTTTTAGGCGAATTAGTAACACGAATATTCTTTATAACCGAAACTTGAAACTTGAAACTTGGTACTTTATATTCTTCTTTAGATTCATCGTCTACTAAAATTACCTCAAACAATTCCATTGGATAATTCAACTTCGACAAACTTTCTAATAAAACGGGTAAATTCTCAGCTTCATTGCGAAAAGGAACAATAATTGAGAATTTTGTTTTTGGCTTTAAGCCCAAGTAATTTATTGTAGTTACCTTTTTAAAACCATAAATTAACGCCAGTATTGCTAAGCAGTACAAAAGTATGATGAGGGAAACTATAATTGAGAATAGCATCTTTTTATTGTGTTTTAGTTTCTTTTATTATGGATTTACTATTAAAATTCAAAACATAATACGTGCCAATTACAACAGGTAAAACTACATTTAAAAACCACATCAAGGTCGAAATAAAAATTACAATCCATTCGTTTACGCCAAGAATTCCAAAGAAATAAACCGCTACACTTCCTTTAACAGCAAAGTCCAAAAATTGAAAAGTGGGTAAGGAAGATGCTAAAAAATAAACGGATGAAATTGTTGCAATCAAGGTGAAGTAAGGTAAATCAACATCAAAAGCTAAAAACAAAAAGTAATATTGGTGCGAGAAAACTAGATAGCGACAAATACCTAAAAAGATGTTTTTTTGATGTATGTGTTTCGGAATTTCATTAATTTTATGAATTAGTTTTTCGATTGAATATCCTTTGATAGTAATTTTTTTGACCGAAAATAAAATAATGAAAAGGAGTAAAACCATTCCAAAAATCAACGCAACTGTTTTTATTGTAATTACATGGTATTGTGCATTAAAATACAGCAACCCAAAAAGCCCAAAAATAACAGTCAGAATCATTTGAATTCCGTTGCAAATCAGGTTTAGGAATATGACTTTTTTGGTTTCTTTTTTTTCAAAAAAGAGTGCTTTTCCGGCATATTCTCCCACTCCGTTTGGCGTAAAAAGACCAGCAGTTAGTGCGCCCAGAACTTGTTTTATAGCTTCACTCAATGGGATTTTATGGATAAATGCTACTAGGTTTTGCCATTTCAATAGTTCAAAAAACCGATTCAAAACACTCAGTACTAAAATAAACGCAATTCCAGCAATGGATTGGTTTTTTTGGAATAGAACAATGAATTTTTGCCAGTCTAATTTATCATTATGGGCTAGTTGATTGTAAATAAAATAAAACGCACCGGCCACAATCAAAACTTTGATTAGAAGTACGAGGAATTGCTTAGTTTTGTGTGGAATTGAAATCATCGTTACAAAGTAACAAAACTTTAAACTAAATCGTTTGGCAAAATCACTTTTGATAGTATTACTAATGGTTCTACCGTTTTTTTCTTGTAAAAAAGGAATTGTCGTTGATGAATCAGCTGTATATGTAAGAGTTAATGTGGATGATTCGTGGGGGTTTAATGACTCAAAAGGTAATGTTGTAATACCCTTAGGAAAATATGCTTTTTTGAATCCAATAGACGATCATGATATGATCCATGCTACCAAAGGGGACAAAAAGGGCTATATAGATATTCATCAAAATGAAATTGTTCCAATTATATATGATGAATTAGATTTGTATTCAGAAGGGCTGGCTGCTGCAAAAATTAAGGGTAAGTATGGTTTTTTAGATAGAAAGGGAAAAGAAGTTATAGCTTTCCAGTTTGACCAAGCAGATGATTTTAATTCTTTAGGTTTAGCTTTAGTTAAAAAAAATTTTAACTATGGATTAATCAATAAAAAAGGAGAAACTATTGTTCCTTTCAATTTTCAAGAAATTATTGTTTTAGAATCGGTTAAGTTAATTGCTGTATGTAAAAATAATAAATGGGCATTTTATTCCATTTCAGGAAAACCAATGTCGAGTTTTGAATACGATGAAATTAAGTTCACTAATAGCAGTTTGGTTTTAGTGAGAAAGGAAAGCAAATTAGGGTTTTTAGATTCTAATTTAGCGGTAAAAATTCCATTTGGTAAATATAAATTTGCTACAAATTTTAATACAAATGATTTAGCAATTGTATCTGTAAACAACCGTTATGGACTCATAAATTTGAAAGACAGTCAGGTAATTAGAACTCAATTTGACTCTATAGGTTATTTGCAAGAAGAGTATAGTGAGTCAGATAGTTACGTGGGATTCAAGAAAAACAGTCTTACATTATTTGACACAAAAGGTAATGTGTTGATTGATAGGGTAAGAGATTATTTTAAAGATCATGTTAAGATAAATAATAAAATCAAAGTTGTCTATCAAGTTCAAGGGATGGACGGACTTTCGGGAGTGATTGATGATCGAGGTAACATTTTGATCCCTTTAAAGTATCAAGGAATAGAGCGTTTTGAAGGTTTAAATAAAACAGTCGTAAAAAACAATGGAAAATACGGATTGATAGATTCCAAGAATAAAATTGTTTTGCCAATAGACAATGAATATGTTAGCTCATATAAGGATGAGAAATATTATATCATAAAGAAAAAGGAAAAGGTTGGGATTGTAGATTATAACTTTAAAATTCTTTTTGATTTTATTTATCAGGATATTTCACCTTGTACTTATGATCATGATAATCGCTTTATAGTGAAGTTAAAAGATAAATACGGTGTAATTGACAGATCGGGAAAAGTTATTATTCCTTTTGAATATAGTGAAATGTCAAATTGGGTCGAGTACGGGCCTGGTTCTAATTATCATTTTGTTACAAAAAACGAGAAGTTTGGATTGATTACAAAAGAAGGAAAAGTTGTGATTCCGACTGTTTATGATAAGTTATATTATCTTACTGATCAAAATATTATTTTGTTGAAGAATGGGAAATATGGAGTTGTAACACTACAAAATAAACTAGTTATTCCATTTGAATATGAGATGATTTGTTCCCCATCAAATTATCCGAATAAAATTGTAAATGAGTTTTATGTCCAAAAAAAAGAACGTTTTTTTGTAATAAATAACAAGAACGAGGTCATTCGAAATAAAATTTCGGCTATGGAAAAAGAAATGATAGATATGGAAATGAAATTTTTAAAACAATAATGTCAAACGAACGCATCATATTAGGAATTGACCCTGGAACCACGATTATGGGTTTTGGGTTGATCAAAATTGTCAATAAAAAAATGCATTTTTTGCAATTGAACGAATTGCAATTGTCAAAATACGACAATCATTATCAAAAATTGAAGATCATTTTTGAACGAACGATTGAGTTAATCGATACACACCATCCAGATGAAATTGCAATTGAAGCACCTTTTTTTGGTAAAAACGTGCAGTCGATGCTGAAGTTGGGTCGTGCGCAAGGTGTGGCGATGGCAGCAGGACTTTCTAGAGATATCCCGATTACGGAATACGAACCCAAGAAAATTAAAATGGCTATCACCGGAAACGGAAATGCAACAAAAGAGCAGGTAGCCAAAATGCTGCAACAACTTTTAGGATTGAAAGAATTACCTAAAAATCTCGATAGTACAGATGGATTGGCAGCAGCGGTTTGTCATTTTTTCAATTCAGGAAAAGTGGTTGGCGCTAAAAGTTATACCGGTTGGGACGCTTTTGTGAAACAAAATGAGGAACGAGTTAAGAAATAGTTTTCAGTCGCAGCAACTGTAAACTGCGACTGTGACTGAATACTATAGAAATGAGCGGGATCTACATACACATACCCTTTTGCAAGCAGGCATGTCATTACTGTGATTTTCATTTTTCGACTTCTATGAAGAAGAAAGAGGAGATGGTTTTGGCTATTGCCAAAGAATTGCAAATGCGCAAAAGCGAGTTTGAAAAGGAACAAGTTGAGACCATTTATTTTGGAGGAGGGACGCCAAGCGTATTGGATTCTGACGAAATTAATTTTTTGATAAATGAGGTATACGCTAATTTTAAAGTAGTTGAGAATCCCGAAATTACGCTCGAAGCCAATCCAGACGATTTGTCTAGCGATCGAATACTTGAACTTTCAAAAAGCAAAATAAATCGTTTAAGCATTGGGATTCAGTCGTTTTTTGAAGAGGATTTACTTCTGATGAATCGAGCTCATAATTCGGCGGAAGCCAAAAAATGTTTAGCAGAAGCTACCCAATATTTCGACAACATTTCTCTTGATTTGATATACGGAATTCCTGGTATGAGTAACGAAAAATGGAAACAAAATATCGAGACTGCTTTGTCTTTTGGAATACCGCACATTTCTAGTTATGCCTTAACCGTTGAACCCAAAACGGCATTAAAAAAACTCATCCAAACGGGAAAAATAGCCAAACCCAACGATGAATCTGCTCAAGAACACTTTGCTATTTTGGTAGAAACATTGGAAGCGAATGATTTTATACACTATGAGTTATCTAATTTTGGCAAAGCCAATTATTTTTCAAAGAACAATTCGGCTTATTGGTTAGGGAAAAAATATTTAGGAATTGGCCCATCAGCGCACAGTTATGATGGTGTTTCAAGGAGTTGGAACATAGCGAATAATGCAATGTATTTAAAAGGTATTCAGCAAGACAAATTGTCTAATGAAGTTGAATTTTTATCTGTTGCTGATCGTTATAACGAATATGTAATGACGGGTTTGCGGACTATTTGGGGCGTTTCATTAACCAGAATTGAAAGTGAATTCGGAAACGAATATTTGAAATATTTGAATAAACAGACGCAGAAATTCCTTAATGATGATTTGGTTTTTATTGAAAACAACATCTTGAAACCAACATCAAAAGGAAAGTTTTTGACGGATGGAATTGCAAGTGATTTGTTCATCCTGAATTAATTTCAGGATCTGTTCATTTTAAAACGAGATTTTGCAAAAAGGATTTGTATATATTTTAACCAATAAAAATCATACTATTTTATATATTGGTGTCACTAAAGATTTAAAAAAGAGGATGATACGCCATATAAATGGTAATGGCGCAGCTTTTACAAAAAAATACAATGCTACAATTTTAATTTATTTTGAAGAATTTGAAGATTATAAAAATGCCTTTGTAAGAGAAAAACAATTGAAAAATTGGCATAAAGAATGGAAATTGAACTTGATAAAATTATTAAATCCAAAATTAAAAGATTTATATTTGAGTTTATAAACGTATCTCAGTATGAGATGCTGAAATAAATTCAGCATAAATGATAGCAACCATCAACAACACCTTTAAAATCGACTTATCAAAACCCCTTGATATTTCGATTCCGTTAACCAATACGGATGAAAATCCTATTGCTTGGTACATTGATAAACCAGTCATAGAACCCGTGGTTTTTGGGAATTGGATCGGGAAAGTGTCTGAAGGGAAATCATCGACGAACTTTAATAATATTTTCTTCAATCCGCACGGACATGGTACGCATACGGAGTGCTTGGGTCATATCACGCGAGATTTTTACAGCATCAATCAATGTTTGAAACAGTTTTTCTTTTTCGCTGAATTAATTTCTGTTCAACCGGAATTAAAAGGGGAAGACTTGGTGATTACCAGAAGCCAAATTGAAAAAGCTTTACAAGGAAAAACTCCTGAAGCAATTGTTATTAGAACATTACCCAATTTAGAGGATAAAAAGCATTTGAAATATTCGAATACAAATCCGTCTTATCTAGAGGAAGATGCCGCGCGCTTCATTCGCGAAAGCAGAATTCAGCACTTATTGATTGATTTGCCTAGTGTGGATAAAGAAAAAGATGATGGAAAATTATTGGCACACAAAGCCTTTTGGGATGTAACCGATGTCAATAATCTGAATGCTGATGCACGACTGCATTGTACCATTACCGAAATGATTTATGTGGCTAATGAAGTTAAAGATGGTAGTTATTTGCTGAATTTACAAATCGCTTCTTTTGAGAATGACGCTAGTCCGAGTAAACCTGTTTTATACCTTATTCAATAGCTATGAATTTAGAAACCTACTACGAATATTGCCTTTCTAAAAAAGGTGTGACAGAACATTTTCCTTTTGATGAAGACACTTTGGTTTTTAAAGTAGGAGGTAAAATGTTTGCGTTATCTTCTTTAATCCAGTGGGAGAAAGGTCAACCATCTGTTAACTTAAAATGTGATCCAGAGCGCGCTCTTGAATTGCGTTCAGAATATGATGACATTCAGCCCGGTTTTCATATGAGCAAAATCCATTGGAACACGATAGCTATTAATCAATCGGTTTCAGATGATTTGATTAAAGAATTGATTCAACATTCTTATGAATTAATTTGTATTAGTTTGCCTAAAAAAGTTCGACTAGAACTTAATTTACTATGACCACTTATCGACACTTAATGGGTTTTCGTCTATATTAAATTCAGTATTATCGATAGAGCCGTAAGGTTGGGTAAAACTTTAGTACTTTTAGTACTTAAAAAATAATACTCAATTACAATGATAAAGGCACTTAACATATTACTTATAGAAGACGACGAAATTGAAGTAATGAAGTTCAACAGAGTTTTGAGTAACTTGAAAACAGCTCATAAGATTGTTGAGGCAAATAATGGGGAAGAAGCTATTGCAATTTTAAAGGAAAAAGAAATTATCCCTGACATTATTGTTTTAGACTTAAACATGCCAAAAATAAATGGAATTGAATTTTTAGGTTTATTAAAATCCGATGATTATTTAAAATACATCCCTGCTATTGTTTTAACAACATCAAGCAACAGTTCTGATTTGTTACAATGTTACCGTATAGGGATTGCTGGGTATATCCTTAAGCCCTTAAAATATGATGAATATGTGGATAGAATAACTAAACTTGTTGACTATTGGGGTTCAACTGAGTTAATCACAAATTAAGTATATGTATGGTATTGTAAATAAATCAATAGAGGACTTAGTAGTTGCTAATTTTGGTAGAGAAAAATGGGAGACTGTTCATGAAAAAAGCGGGATTGATGTTGATTTTTTTCTCAGTAATGAAGTTTACGACGATGCTATTACATACCAAATTGCTACCGCGCTTTCAGAGGAAATGAACATGACTTTGAGTCAGGTATTGATTGCTTTTGGAGAATGGTGGGTAGTGCATACTACATCTGAGAAGTATCCGGGGTTAATGGAGTCTGGAGGAAAAAGTCTAAGGGATTTTTTAATCAATTTACCTAATTTTCACAACAGGGTTATGCTTGTATATCCTAAGTTGACACCCCCAGAGTTTAAAGTGAGTGATGTTTCAGCATCTGGGCTTTATTTGCATTATCACTCTAAGAGAGTTGGGCTTCAGGATTTTGTGAAAGGAATTATTCAAGGATTAAGTATTGTTTACAAAACTCCAGTCACTATAACTTTATTACAATCAAGAAACGAGGGTAATACTCACGAGATATTCAAAATTAATTGGTAATACCATGAAAAATCTAGCACTTTGTTTTGATGAAAACAGTTTGAATAGATTGTTCCCGTTTTACATTTTGGTGTCTCCAAATTTTGAAATTATAAGTTTTGGTTCAAGCCTAGGTAAAGTATGTCAAGACTTAGGGAACAACGTTTTGTTTACAAACGTATTTAAAATTAGAAGACCACATGTAGATTCGGTTTCCTTTCAGAGTATTGTTGCACAATGTAACAATCATGTTGTAATGCAGCACAATATTTCTGGTCTTTCCCTGCGAGGACAGTTTGAGTTATTAGGTGAAAATATATTGTTTGTTGGATCTCCTTGGTTTACCTCGATGGTTGAACTCATGAACAAAGGCTTGACATTTGAAGATTTTGCTCCAAATGATCCCTCAATTGATTTGTTGCATGTTCTTAACAATGCTGATAACACTTCTAAGGAATTAAAAGAATTATTGATGACCATCAATGATCAAAAAAACAAGTTGAAACAAGCCAATAAAGAGATCCAAGATATTGCACTATTCACTACACAAAATCCAGATCCTTTAATTCGAATTGATACAAAAGGAAATCTCCTTAAAAGAAATCTTGCAGCGGAACAATTAACAACATTTGTTCATAATGACATTGAGTACAGCACAGAGCATTTTTTTAAATACATTGTTACTCAAATTGATTTTGACAAAGATCGATGGTTTTTTGAAACCCATACAAATGGTAGAGACTATTCATTTTTATGCATAACACTCAAGGACCTTGGGTATGTAAATATTTATGGACGCGACGTCACGGAACAGAAAAAAAGCCAAGCAGAGTTAAACAGATTGTCCCTTGTTGCAAGTACTAATGTTAATGCGGTAATTTTTACAGCACTTGATGGAACCATAAATTGGGCCAATGAAGGTTTTGTAAAACTGACAGGATTCTCATTACAAGATGCTATAGGAAGTACGACACAAGAGTTGTTTCAAGGTGCTTTATCTGAGCAATTTGCATTTGATGCTATTAAAAAAGCGAAAATTGCTGGAGAGCATTTTAACCAAGAATTAATACAGTACAAAAAAGATGATACTTGGTTTTGGGCTAAGGCCGAGGGACAACCTTTGTTTGATAGTCATGGAAATGTAAAAGAATATTTTACATTAATAGAAGATATTACTGAAAAAAAGCGAGACGAAGAAGAGTTTAAAAGACTTTCACTAGTAGCTAGTTTAAACAACAATGGTATCGTTTTTACCAAGCCCAATGGTAAAATATTTTGGTGCAATGATGCCTATTGTTCCTATACGGGCTTTACCAGAGAAGAAATTATGGGTAAAACTCCAATAGAAATTGGTAAGACCTCGGATACTGATGATGAACAGTTGCGAATAATGGTAAGATCTTTTTTTAATGGATTCCCGTTTGATATTGAATTGAAGCATGGCAGGAAAGATGGTAGTTCGTTTTGGACCAAGGCCAAAGGTCAACCCATATTTAATGAAAAGGGCAAGGTTACGCAGTTTTTTGCCATGATTGAGGATATAACACTCAAAAAAAGGTATGAAGAAAGTTTACAAATTGAAAAAGAAAAGTATAGAGGAATAATTGCAAATATGAATCTTGGCTTGCTTGAGGTTGACCTTGATAATAACATCACCATGGCCAATCACAGATTTTCAACTATGAGTGGGTATACTCAGCAAGAGCTCTTAGGAAATAATGCCATAGATGTTTTTGTTAATGAAGGTGGTAAAAGTGTATTGAAGGCAAAAGATAAATTAAGATCCAAAGGATTAACAGATTCCTATGAGTTGCGTGTGTTTGATAAAAATAATCAAGAAAGAATATGGCTGATAAGCGGAGCACCTAATTATGATTTACACGGTAACTTAATAGGTTCTATAGGAATCCATCTTGATATTACGGATCAAAAAAGTCAAGAGCAAGAATTGTATTTGTTGTCTTTAATTGCCGAGAAAAATTTAAATTCAGTTGTCATTGCAGATAAAGAGGGTCGAATAGAGTGGGCCAATACAAGTTTTTTAAAAATGACAGGATATTCCAAAGAGGAAATTGCAATGCGCACACCTGGGGAATTATTGCAAGGTCCAGAATCGAATCCTGATGTCATTTTATATCTAAGGAATCAAATTAGTAAAGGCCTTCCTTTTAATTGTGAGATTATCAATTATTCTAAAAATAAGGAGAAATATTGGGTGCGTATACAAGGACAAGCGCTATATGATAAAAAGGGAAAGATAATTAAATATTTTGCTATTGAAGAAGATGTTAGTGCTCAAAAGGAATTAGAATCACAAAAAGAGAAATTGATATTGGACTTAGCAAAAACAAACAAAGAGCTAGAGGAGTATGCACAAATAGTTTCACATGATTTAAAATCACCTTTACGTAGTATTAACTCATTAATTTCGTGGATTAAAGAAGAAAATGTAAATAATTTTGAGGCGCAAACGCAGAATTATTTTTCATTAATTGAGCACAAAGTGGAAAAAATGGATCACTTAATCGAGGGAATTTTGACCTATTCAAAAATTGATAAAGAGGTTGTAAAGTCAGAAAATATAGATCTACATGAAATTGTACGGAATATTATAGACATTATTCATCTTCCAGATCATATAAGAGTTTCCATTATAGGTACATTGCCTAGAATTAAGGCTGATAAGTTTAGAATGCAGCAATTGTTTCAAAACTTGATCGTTAATGCTGTAAATTATATTGATAAGAAACAAGGTTTAGTTGAGATCTCTGCTAATCAAGATGGTGATAATTATATTTTTGCCATAAAGGATAATGGGGTAGGAATGCCAAAAGCGATTCATTCAAAAATATTTGAAACATTTAAGTCTTTCACAACAAGTAAACATTCAACAGGTCTAGGTTTGTCAATTGTGCAAAAGATTATTACTTTTTACCAAGGAGATATTTGGTTGGAAAGTCAGGAAGGCGTAGGGACCACATTTTTTGTGAAATTAAAGAAGGAGTCATGAAAATTATTCAAGCAAGCAAATCTGCCCATGGAGGTTGGAAATACATACAGGAAAAATCACGATTGCAAAACCCTCTTGTTCTGGTTTTTGGGAATCGATTTTTATTAGAAAATAATGAAAACGTACAGGATATTCGTAATGAGTTTCCTTATGAGGATCTAGTTTTTGGATCTACTTCAGGAGAAATTTCAGGTTCAAGTGTTAATGAAAATTCTGTTTCAGTAATTGCGATCGAGTTTGAAAAAACTTGTTTTGTTGTCAAACGAGCAAATATTTTAGAGCACAATAAAGATGCTAAAAAACTAGGTGAGCACTTGTATGAACAAATGCCAAAAGAAAATCTGAAACATTTATTTGTACTTTCAGAGGGGAGCTTTGTAAACGGAAGCTCATTGATTGCGGGACTTGAAGCTAATATAACCTCAGGATTGTCAATAACAGGTGGGATGTGTGGCGATGATGCGCGTTTTGAAAAAACACTTGCCTCTTACAAGGACGATCCAAAAGAAGGAGAGGTAATTCTCATCGGGTTTTATGGTTCGTCATTAGAGGTTTCGTATGCCAGTTTTGGTGGTTGGATTCCATTTGGTCCTGAGCGCGTAATCACAAAGTCATCGGCAAATATTTTATATGAAATTGATGGACAACCGGCATTAGACTTATACAAAAAATATTTGGGTGATAAATCTAGTGAACTTCCGCAAGCCTCTTTGTTGTATCCATTGAATGTTAAACCATGCGGTAAGAGTGAACCTGTGGTGCGTACTATTTTAAATATAGATAATGAAAAGCAGTCTATGATTCTTGCGGGTGATGTTCCAGTAAATTCAAGAGTTCAACTCATGATGGCATCTGTTGACGGCATTGCACAAGGCGCTAATACTGCTGCAAAATTTGGCATTAAAAACCGTGTCAATTCTCCTGAGTTAGCTCTTTTAGTGAGCTGCGTGGGAAGGAAATTAGTGATGAATCAGCGTGTTGAGGAAGAGATAGAACATGTTCGAGAGGTTATTGGCTTGCAAGTTCCTGTTGCAGGATTTTATTCATACGGAGAAATGGCTCCTTTAAACGGAGAAACAACTTGCGAATTGCACAATCAAACGATGACACTAACCTTAATTAGCGAATAATGCATTCATTATTAAAAAGGCAAATAGATAAAAAATTAGCAGGAGGTCTTAATGATCTGGATATCTTTTTGGATGCAGTTAATGAATCGTACCAAAATTATGAGAGTCAAATAGAGCTGTTGCAAAGGGCTACTAAAATTAGCTCTGACGAGTTATTTGAAGCAAATCAAAAATTACGGGATGAAGCCGAAAGATTAAAAGAATTAAATAAAAATTTACAATCCATTCTTGATTCAATGGGTGTGGGTCAAGAAATTATAGTCAATACTGAAGTTTTTGATTCTTCAGAGTTCATCAAGCAGCAATCCATTGAGATTGTAAAGATCAACAAACAAAGAGAAGAATTGTTGTTCAATCTTGAAAAACAAAACAAAGCATTGAATGAATATGCTCATATGGTGTCACACGATTTAAAGGCGCCTTTACGTAGCATAGACACTTTAATTAATTGGTTCATACAAGACAATGAATCCTTAATGAATGAAACTAATTTGGAGTCGTTAAACAGGATTCTATCAAACGTAGAGAAAATGGATTCGTTAATTAAAGGGGTATTAAATTATTCTTCTATTGAAAATCACATGCACGAAGAACGTTTTATTGATTTGAATGTTTTAGTTCATGATTGTTTGAAAACTATTGAAATCTCAAATAATGTTAGTGTTAAGGTAATTAATGAGCTTCCTACTCTTAAAGGAAATGATTATAGATTGAAGCAGCTGTTTCAAAATCTAATTCAAAATGCGTTGAAATATAATGATAAAGAGTATGTTAAAGTTGATATTTCAAGTACTGTACTGGAACAAGAATATTTGTTTCAAATAAAAGATAACGGGATAGGTATTCCTAAAGCATACCATCAAAAAATATTTGATATTTTTTCTAAATTACAAAATGACGATAACTCCTCAGGGATAGGACTTTCAATCGTAAAAAGAATAATTGAGTTTTATAAAGGAAGGATTTGGCTTGAAAGCCAAGAGAAAGTGGGGACCACTTTTTTCTTCACAATACCGATACATCATGGAAACACCTAATTTGAATTATGTGAATGAATTGTCTGGTCAAAATGGACAATTTAGGATGAAAATTATATCCATCATAAAGAAAGAGCTACCCTTTGAGGTTGAAATGTATGACAGTTATATGCAGCAATTTGATTTTTTTAATGCTGCACAATCCGTTCATAAACTCAAACATAAAATTTCTATACTAGGTCTCGAAAAAAGTTATTATCTTGCTGTTGATTATGAGCATAATTTAAAAAATGACTCGATAACTTTAAAAAATGATTTTGAGGTAATTTTAAAGACGATGTTGGATTTTGTTGTAAAACTATAAAAAAAAAAGACGCATGAATTGCATTATTGTTGATGATGAAGAAATGGCAAGAGCTATCATAGCGCAATTTGTAATAACTTCAACAGATATTCAATGTATTGGAGAATTTTCAAGTGCTATTGATGCAATGAAATTTTTAAATCAAAATCAAGTAGATCTTATATTCTTGGACATTCACATGTCTAATTTCACAGGTTTTGACTTTATTCAAAGCATTAAAAATCCTCCACATATTATATTGGTAACTTCTGATAGAGATTTTGCTTTTGAAGCTTTTGAGTATGAGTGTATTGTAGATTATCTTGTAAAACCTATAACTGAATCTCGTTTTATAAAAGCGATTCATAAAGTTATTGCTATAAAAGCAGATGAGTCACTATCAAAAATAACCTCTCAAGTCGAAGAAAAGTCCAATCATTTCTATGTTAATATAGACCGCCGCTTGATAAAAATTGATAATGTATCAGTAAACGTTATTGAAGCCAAAGGGGATTACATTCATATAAAAACGGATCACAAAAATTATATTGTTCATTCAACAATGAAAAAAATAGAAGATAAACTTCCCAAAGATTTATTTTTAAAAATTCACCGTTCCTATATCATAAATGTTACTAAAATTATAGATATAGAAGATAACAGTGTTTTAATTGCAAAAGATGTGATTCCAATTAGTAGATCAAATAAGACAGAACTTTTAAAAAGAATCAACGTACTATAGATTAGTATTTTTATTACAAAAACATACAAATAATGTATTTTATCGATTATTTTTGCACTTAATCTATAAATATGCTATTTTAGACTAGGTTTTAAAATAGCAACTATGAAAGTAAATTTACCCAATGGATCAACTTTAGCTCTTGATTCTTCAAATGATGATTTATACCATTATTTATTGGTGTCCAAAAGATGGACTGTTCAGAACGATTCAAATATTACTTTCGTAAGGAAAAATGCTTTAGGATACTGCTATAATTTAGAATGGGCAGGACCATTAACTAAGTATGAAGCCTTGAAATTGAGTAGTAGCAGTACATCAATAACTATTATAAGTATTGCTAAAATACGACCTTTCCTCAAGACAATCAATGATAAAATATACCTTCCAAATACAACTGATGTTCGCAAAGCTCTTGGTATTGATAATGATGAGGTACAATTTGCCTACTAAAAATTACAATTTGTATTATTGATTATTCTTATAAAATTTCATTCATCTACACTTTTAAACCGTTTACCTAAGGTTTATCAGCACTTATCGAAAACATCACTTGGTACCCTGAGTTTAATGGTATCTTTACATTGTAATCAGGATTCAAAACCCTTTTTGTCCCAAAACAAATATTTTAAATACTGTTGTAATGGATTATGAAAATAGTCCTTGTCATTGTTAAATGTTTTTTAAAACAAGTTTAATTGGTTAGTTTCATTGTTGAGTTAGTAAAGAAAGACCGCTGCCACGAGCGGTCTTTTTTTTGTCATATAGCTAGCAAAAAGAAATTACTTCGCAACTTAGTTATTTAGTAGTACAACCAATTGCGATATAAAGGCACAAGCAAATCAGAACTGGTTTTTCTTTTAAAAATTTTGGTTACTGATATTGTTTGCTTAGCCAAAATATAGATTCGAAAGTGGGACAGCCACCACTATATGCTTCCTGTTGTTTTAAAAAGGCTATTTTTATTGACGTATAAATTTGAGTTCGATTTTAATTTGTAAATTTGGTATTATTTTTGTCCTCTCCCTATAAAACAAAGCTTTAAAACAATTGTACGAATTATGATAGATCAAATTAAAAAGTTTCTTAACGAAGACCAAGATCCTAAAGCAATAGAAAAAATTGCTGCTAAACTGAGTGATTTATTAATGAAAAACGAAGAGGTAGGATACATAGCGGTTCAAAAAAAACCAGCAATTACAGTCTTGCCGGATAGTATTGTTTTGACCAATAAAAGAATCATAATTTGTCAGCCTAAAAACCTTGGGCTATCTATGAATTTCATTGATTATACCTGGGATGAAATAGAGGGTACCTTTGTGAAAGAAAACATTCTAGGATCTGAGTTTTCATTTACAACTAGAACCAACATGGAAGTGTCAATTGATTATATTCCAAAAATACAGGCTCGTAAAATTTTTACGTATGCCAAGGAGCAACTTGATATTTTAAAAACAGGCGTGGTAAGTGCTATAACTGTTGAGGAGGCACAATCAGCTGCGGTTGTTCCTGATGCTGAAATTATTGAGGAGATGGAAACTGAAGAAGTGACTAGTTTTGCCGAAATAATGCCAGTTGCTGTACTGCCAGCTTATAATTATGAAAAGGAACAAGAGGCAACAGTTCCGGAGCCAAGTAAAGAAGCGGGACTTGCTAGTTTAACTCAAGACGAATTGTTTGAAAAACTACAGAATTATAAAAAACTACTAGACAATGGTTTGATCTTACAAGGCGAATACGATGCTTTTAAGAAAGAAATTTTGAGTCACATGTAAATAGTGTTAGAGTCATAAAGTCAAAAGTCCTAAAGCCAAAAGATAATTTACCTTTTGACTTTAGGACTTTTTTTATGCTTAATGATTTTTTTACAATGTTCTTTTCTGTTTTTCTACAAAATTAGTGGACTGCAATTCTAGTAAATCAGTCGCGTTTTTGCGTTGCAATTCATACAGTTTTTTATCCTCGGCAATGTCATTGTAAACTTTGTCATGCATCGAAGCGCTCGTTTTTATCAGCAAAGAACGTTGGTATTTGTCTTGTTCAATGGTTGCTTTCAATGCGGTTTCAAGATCTTCTAATTTAAAATCGTATTCGCCTTTTGGAGCTAATAGCTTTGCAATAATTGGCGAGGTTTCAATCGCTAAAAATAGCAACATGATGAAAAACGATGGCAGCCAAGGCAGTTTGTTCAAAGCATTGATTCGGGCCATTAAACCATCAAATCCATCAATAATAGGTTGAGTTTCGGTAACTTTTTTGTCTAAATCAGCTTGTAAAGTTTTTGTACTCTTTTCCATATCGGCAATTTTGGTCAAGTTGGTTTTTTGCAGGGTATCTAATTCTTGTTTGGCCAAATCATGCTTGGCAATTTTTTCTTTAAAAACAGGACCTTTGCCTAGTTTTTTGGTTCCTGCTGTTCCTTCGGCCTCTTTGATATAGGTTTCGTATAAGGTATTAACCTCTTTCTCTTTGGTTGTTATTTCTAATTTCAGCTTGTCAATTTCAGCTTTGTTTTTGTCTAAATCGCTTTTGAAATACGTAGCCACCTCTTTTTTATTGGCTAGAGCCATCGCATTTTTCTCTTTCAATAAAACGGTATTGATTTCTTTTTCGAAAATTTTAATTTCTAAAGGTTTCGAGATTACAATGGCAATAATTACCGCTAAAATAATTCGGGGTGTAGCTTGTAAAAATTCGGCACCAAACTGATCTCGTTTTCGAATAGTAGAAACAATAAAACGATCCAAATTAAAAATAAGAAAAGCCCAGACAACTCCAAAAGCAATTGCTGGATAAATGCTGTCAAATACGGTGAATAGGGCATAAGCACTGGCTAAAAATGCCATAACGGCTGTAAAGAATACGGTGGCGCCTATCCCTACATATTTTGTTTGCTCACCTTCTGAACACGTTTCTAGAAGGTCTTTGTCTGCCCCTGAGCATAGAATGAAAAATTGTTTTAACATGATTGTAGATTGTTTTGATTGATTTGTGTTTTTGTCACGAGGACGTTTTGATTACTTACAAATTTAACGCCAAAAAACGAATCGCATGCTAAAATGTTGATTTCTTTTGTCTTACCACATAAAAAAAGTAAAGCCGCTCTTTACGAACGGCTTTACAAGTGTTGAATTATAATTAACTTATGCTAGTGGAGCACCTGCCATAATCTCTGGATTGGCAAATTCTTCAAATTTTGCAAAATTTTCTTTGAATTTTTGAGCAAGTTCTAATGCTTTTTCATCGTAAAGCTCTGGGTTTTCCCAAGTATTTCTAGGATTCAAAATTTCACTAGGAACATTAGGACATGATTGTGGTTTTGCAATTCCAAAAACTTTATGGTTTTCATAAGCAACATTATCAAGCTCACCGTTAAGTGCTGCTGTGATCATGGCTCTTGTGTATTTTAATTTCATACGGCTACCTACTCCGTATGCACCACCGGTCCAACCTGTGTTGATTAACCAAACCGTTACATTAGCATCTTTCATTTTTTTGCTTAACATTTCAGCATATTTTGTTGGGTGCAAAGGCATAAATGGTGCTCCAAAACAAGCCGAAAAATTAGGCTGTGGTTCTGTTACTCCAGCTTCTGTTCCTGCAACTTTAGCGGTATAACCAGATATAAAGTGGTAAGCTGCTTGACCTGGTGTCAATTTTGCAATAGGAGGCAAAATACCAAAAGAATCTGCAGTTAAGAAAAATATGTTTTTAGGATTGTTACCTATAGATCCTGGCTGGATATTATCGATATGTGTGATTGGGTAGCTTACGCGTGTGTTTTGAGTGATGCTTACATCTTCAAAGTCTACTTCATTGGTGCCTTCTTTAAATACTACATTTTCAAGGATAGCTCCTTTTTTAATAGCTCTAAAAATGTCTGGTTCATTTTCTTCGCTAAGATTAATTACTTTGGCATAGCAACCTCCTTCAAAGTTGAAAACGGTATTTTCATTGGTCCATCCGTGTTCGTCGTCACCAATCAATTTACGATCTGGATCAGCTGATAAAGTTGTTTTACCGGTTCCGGACAAACCAAAGAAGATAGCTGTATCTCCTTTTTCACCTACATTGGCACTGCAATGCATAGGCAATGTGTTTTTGAAAACAGGTAAAATGAAATTTAATGCAGAGAAAATTCCTTTTTTCATTTCTCCTGTATATCCTGTACCGCCTATTAAAACTACTTTTTTAGTAAAGTCTAATATGGCAAAATTACTTTGGCGCGTACCATCCACAGCTGGATCAGCCATAAAACTTGGTACACAAAGTACCGTCCATTCTGGTGTAAAAGTAGCTATTTCAGATGCTTCAGGTCTTAAAAACATATTGTAGCAAAACAAGTTTGCCCAAGGAGTTTCGGTTACCACACGAACATTCAATCTGTAATTTGGATCAGAACATACGTAAGAATCACGTACATAAACTTCTTTATTAGATAAGTAAGCAGTTACTTTATTGTATAGTTTTTCAAAAGCAGCAGGCTCAAACGGGATGTTTACTTTACCCCACCATACTTTGTCCTCACTGATGCTATCACGCACAATAAAACGATCTTGAGGCGAGCGTCCTGTGTATTCTCCTGTATTTACAGCCAATGCTCCTGTTGAATTCTCAATGCCTTGACCTGTTTTAATTGTAATATCGTGTAATTCTTCTGGGGATAACTGGTAATGAATGTTTACATTTTCAATTCCTAAATCTTTTAACGAAATCGATTGCGAGAAAAGCGTGTTATTGTCCATAAATTTAGTGTGTATAGTTACTTTTAATAGACTGCAAAAGTAGAAATTATATTTCAGTTAGCCTTTAATTCTGATGATTTTGTGATTTTTTATCAAATATTGATGCCAATAACAGAAACCAAGCAATAATTAGTAGGAGACCGCCTATTGGTGTTACGAATCCGATAATTTTAAAATCGAAAGTAGTGAGGTTGTTGGTAGCCAAAAGATAGATAGATCCTGAGAATAATGCTACGCCCGAAAGCACTAAATAATAAATGGCTTTTTGCTTTTTTTGTGAAAGAGTATCATAGTTCCCTATGAAAAGTAAAAACAAAGCATGATACATTTGGTACCGAACTCCTGTTTCAAATGTTGCCAATTGATCTATGGAGAGAACCTTTTTCAAGGCATGCGCTCCAAAAGCGCCTAAAATTATAGCAATCATTCCTAAAATTGCACCGCTGGCTATGATTCTTTTTTTCATGGGTCTTGTATTTAGTACAAAAGTATTTGATCTTAAATGAAATTAAAAGTTTTTGAGGCCTTTGTTTTGGCGAACGCATGTTAAAAAAAAGCTGGTTTTGTAGGTTTTAAATAAAATAATCACACTTCATTTGTTATAAATACAACAATTATGTATGTTTGTGTTATAAATATATAAAAATGAGAACAATTTTAATCATTGGCGCAGGAAGATCGGCCTCTTCTTTAATTCGGTATTTGCTTCAAAAATCGGAACAAGAACAGTTGCATCTCGTTATTGGTGACTTGTCATTGGCTTTGGCCCAGAAAAAAACCAACAACCATCCTAATGCTACCGCAATCGCCCTTGATATTTTTGATGAAAAGCAACGGCAACAAGCCATTCAAAATGCCACCATTGTCATTTCTATGCTGCCCGCACATTTGCACATTCAAGTGGCCAAAGATTGTATCACGTACAAAAAGCACTTAGTTACGGCCTCTTACGTGAGTGATGCCATGCAAGAATTAGATGCTCAGGCTAAAGCAAATAATCTTATTTTCATGAACGAAATCGGACTTGATCCGGGAATTGATCACATGAGTGCCATGAAAGTGATTGATGAAATTAAGGAGAAAGGCGGCGAAATGATTTTGTTTGAGTCTTTTTGTGGCGGATTAGTCGCTCCAGAATCAGACACGAATTTGTGGAATTATAAATTTACTTGGGCGCCGCGCAATGTGGTGCTGGCAGGTCAGGGAGGCGCCGCTAAATTCATTCAAGAAGGAACCTACAAATACATACCGTATTGCAATTTGTTTCGTAGAACCGAGTTTTTGCAAGTAGAAGGTTACGGTCGTTTTGAGGCGTATTCTAACAGAGATTCCCTAAAATACCGCTCTGTGTACGGACTAGATGATGTACTCACCTTGTACCGAGGCACCATTCGTAGAGTAGGTTTTTCAAAAGCTTGGAACATGTTCGTACAACTCGGCATGACCGATGACAGTTACATCATGGAAAACTCAGAGAACATGAGCTACCGTGAATTTGTCAACTCGTTTTTGCCGTATCATCCTACCGATTCGGTTGAAATCAAGACTCGTTTGATTCTCAAAATTGACCAAGATGACATCATGTGGGACAAATTATTAGAACTTGATTTGTTCAATCCCAACAAAAAAGTAGGTTTAACAAACGCCACACCAGCCCAAATATTAGAGAAAATATTAACCGATAGTTGGACCTTACAAGAAGAGGACAAAGACATGATTGTCATGTACCATAAATTTGGCTACGAGATAAACGGCAAAAAAGAACAAATAGATGCAAAAATGGTTTGTCTTGGTGACGATCAAACCTATACTGCCATGGCCAAAACCGTAGGTTTACCCGTTGCCATGGCCACATTATTAATCCTGAATGGTAAAATCACCACGCCAGGCGTACAATTACCCATTCGCAAGGAAGTATACGAGCCTATTTTAAAAGAGTTAGAAGAATACGGCGTAATTTTCAATGAAACCGCCATGCCGTATTTAGGATACAATCCTGATAAAGAGTTTAGTTAGTAGTTTTTTTTAGATTTATAGTTGGATGAATCCGCTCCTTTTCAGTAAGTAGCGGATTTGTTTTTTTAGATAGTTTTATTTTTAGTCTTTGGGCGTGCCCCTCCGTGAAAAACTTCGGGTCTGGCTGTACGCTGCAATCTTTGTGTTTTTAAAGAAAAAACACAAAGGATTTGCGCTGCCATCCTTCACGCGAGCCCAGTTTTCAGCTGTTGATTTTTTAATAATTTGTAAGATAATTTTAATATATTTGAAAAACGCAAAGCGAAACAAATCTTATATTATTTACATATGTTTGGTTGTGTATACGAAGGTTTGTTTCGTTTATATGTAAGTTAACTGAAAGTTTAAAAACCACGTTTACAGATATTTAACGTAAAAAAAATAAAATTAATCTTTTGAAGTATGAATAAAGCAAGAATTGTTAGTACTAACGAAATTATAAAAGCTGAATCTTTACTTGAACTTTATCCAAACTATTCAGAGCTTGAATTTATATGTATTGATGAGAAATGTTCTGTCCGAATGGCTCCAGCTTGCATCAATAAAAAAGACCATAGAAAACCTCATTTTAAAAAATATAGAAATAGAGAACATATCGAAACTTGCGAATATGCCACTTTAAATGAATTAAATCAAACGGGACAAAATCAAAGATTGAATAAAATACAAATTAATAAAATTGGTTACCCATCTGTTTTTAATTTAAATGAAGATAACGATAATGTTGAAGAAAAGAAAACATCACAAGCAAGACTTGGCAATGAGGATGAAGGAGTAACAGGTATTGGTGGAATAACAAAAGTATATGAATTTGATAGTGAAAATATCAAATTTGACAGAAATAACAAAGTTCAAAGTATAGATAGAATTGTAGATTGGTATTTAGGATTTCCATACAATAGAGATGTTGAGATAGAAATAAAAGGTATAAAAATTCAATATAGACATTTTTTTAAAGGCATTAAAGACTACACAGAATCTTCAAAATTACATAATGAACGAATTTTTTATGGCAAAATTATGTTGTCAGAAAAAAACAAAAATGTATTTGACAAATTTCCCGAAAGCGTTTATTTCAATTTGCTTGGTTTTCAAAATAAAGATGAAATAAGTGGAAAAAGAAATAACTATTCTGTAAAAATTGATAAAAAATCAATATCTAAAAATCTATTATCACGACTTAAAAATAAATACAATTTATTATTTGAGAAAGCATTTACAGAATTCAAAAATAAGTCTAATGAACCGAATGTTAGTTTATATATTTTTGTATATGGTACAATTGATGAGAATAATGATACATTGTTGAATGTTAAACAACATCATATTACATTTAGATATGATGAAATTAGAAAAACAATAATTGAAGAGTAACAATTACATAAAAGTCTAAAACAAAATATAAATTAAAAACAAAACCTGCAGTTAACAGCAGTTACACGAGATTTGGGTATCGGTCATCAACTGAAACTTGGTTTTGTGTTGTAAAGTTCAGTCTTTAACCGAAAAATAAGGCGTACTTTTTCCCAAACCTCGTGTAGCTGCGAAACGTTGGCAGAAATCATATCTAAAAAACGGAAAATGCATATTGAAGATTATAGACAAAATGATTACCAGCAATTAGTTTTGGCTGTATTGAGTCACTCTGATAAATCAAATATTGAATTGACTTTTAATGAATACTCAAATCACGGTTTTGCAAATACAATGTTTGATATTCAAGATTTAGAAAATCAAGATAATTATATAAATAATGGCAGAAGAAATATCGTAAGTGTTTCAATGTGGTTTTTAGCATTAGAAGCTTATATCAATGCTATTTGCAAAGTTACGTGTGTCATTAAACAACTAAACATTGATGAAATAATTAATAAGGAAATTTCGGGAAGAATTGTCTTTCTAATTGAAGAACTTGAATACAACAAGTTTAATATTCAAAAAACAGGCATTTTTAATAGAGTCAATGAATTTCGTAAATTTAGAAATGAAATATTTCACGATCGCCACTCAGGGGATGAAATTAAATTTAAAAACACATTGTTTTCATCAAAACCAAATAGAGGTAGTCAAATTGATGTTTTTCAATCTTTAAAAATATTCCTTGAAATTGCATCATTATTTCGGTATTCGATTCCTGGTTTAGATTTAATGCCAAATATCGCAATTGGTAATGAAAAGCAAATCAAGTTTGCAAAACTTGATCAAGTATATAGTAGATTTTTAGCTCCTTACTTCCAAAGAGTCCTAATTAAGAGAAGCTTAAAAACTAAATTAGATCTTTCATTTACGCTTTATGAATTAAAACCCAGCACTATCTTTAATTTAGGTCAAATAGTAATAATGATGAAGATAAAACAAGATGAAAAATACAACATTTCAAACTTGGAAAAAACTAATCTAGGAGAAGAACTTTATAAATTAATTTTCAACTCTGAATTTAGTACTGTAGCAGAAAGCTTTATAACTGATGAATTAAGAAACATAACGAAATAATGACTTTTGCCAATACTAGTTAAAACAATTTGAGTTTTAGGCTTAAGAGAAAGTTGGTTTTGTATTTGGGAGATTTAGCTAATCCTATAGTTACTGGTCATGTTGCCCAAAAAAAGCCTTAAAATTAAAAACAAATTATGAAGAAAAGCACAGTGTTATTTTTAATAATTTTAATTTCAATTTCTTGCCAAAACAAGCCGACAAAACAAGGTAAACTTGTTGAAAAAGCTACGGTTGAAAATACTAAAATAGAAAACAATCAAGCAAGCAAAAATTCCGAAAGTGCAAAAAAATGGCTAATTGAAACTATCAAAACTTATTTTAAAAAAGAATTTCCGAAAATGACAGGGATAACTACCAAAACTTATGAGGAATACAAAACTGAAGCTACTAATGTTGACTTAGATACTGACGTAGCAATGACTCAAATAGAATTTGAAAATAAATGGAAAAATAAATATGACACAAAATATTCAGGAATAGGATTTGGGTTTTTAATATCAGGACAGGATTGGGGGAAAATTGAAATCACAAAATGCAATTTAATATCTGAAAAAGATGGTAGTTATGTTTTTCAAACTATTTTGAGTGATGCTGAATTTAAAACTGACTATAAAAGAGATATAAGAATAATCAAATCTGGAAATTCTTTTTTAATAGATGATGTTAAAGAATATAATTAAACGTATAAAACAAAGCCACTAATAAACGCTACGAGCAATTTGGGTTTTAGACTTAATTTAAAATTAGTTTTATATTTGGGAATTTTGTGTTAAACCGAAAAATCTTGCATCTTTAATCCACAAACTCGCCAAATGAGGGTATTTTGTGTGCTATATTGCCAAAAAACTAAAAAAGGAAAATGAATTTAAAAAATAAGATTGTCCTAATTACAGGAGCAAATTCAGGAATTGGAAATGCTTTAGCAGAGAAACTAATTGCTGAAAAATATTATGTAATTGGAACTTCCAGAAATGGGAAAATTGAAAATATTAAGTCTGAAAACTTATTTGTTGTAGCATTAGATTTGACAAATCAAAAGTCAATTGAAAATGCGAACAAAATAATTAGAGAAAAATTTAACGGAATTGATATTTTAGTTAATAATGCCGGAATTGCGCCAGATTTAGATAAAACGGAACCAGATTTAGAAAGTTTAAGATCAACTTTTGAAACGAACGTTTTTGGACTTGTGAATTTTACCGAAACTGTTTTAGATTTAGTAAATCAAAACGGAAAAATTTTAAATATTTCTTCCATTATGGCAACGCTGAATACAACATCAAAAATTGATTCAACTGCTTACAGAATGTCTAAAGCGGCATTGAATATGTACACGAAAACTTTATCCGCAAGATTGAAAGATAGAAATATAGATGTGAACTCCATTCATCCAGGTTGGGTAAATACAAAATTATCAACTGAAGGTGCACCATTATCAACAGAATTTTCTGCAGACGGAATATTTAAACTAATAGAAACCGGAATGAAAACGGGAACTTTTTGGAATGCTGAATTACAAGAAGAAATGTTGTGGTAAAAAAACACATCACACAACAGCTACGACGGCGCATTTAGACAATCAGCTTAATCGAAAAATGATTTTATATTGGGGAGATTTACGTTAATTGAATAAAATGAAAACAAAGATAGTTTACCCTAAAAACCCTTTATTGAAAAAATTTATTCAATATTTTTTATTCTTGACTAAAGGTGATAATGAGATGATAAGTCAGTTGTGTTATCCAAATACGAACCATTGTCTTAGTTTAATTAAAGGTGGAGAAATGATCGCATTAAATGCAAACGAATATAGTATTTTACCTTCCACAAGAAACAGTAGTTACTTAACAGGTATTTACAAAGAACCTATTAAGATTATCGCAAAACAGCCATATCAAGAGCTATGCATAAACTTTAATCCATTGGGTTTGGAGGCTATTTTTGGCGAGCAACTTTCACAAAATATTTTTAAGAATAATATATTGAGTGAAAACAAAAATTGGAATCCGTTGTTTGAAATTGTTTTTAGCAATGATTCATTAGAGCTGATTCAAAACGAAATTGAAAGTTTTTTTATTTCTATTTTACGAGATGAAATGCTATCCAATAGTTTGTTGTTTAACGAAACCGTACGGGCGAATGAAATAGAGGATTTAAATGATTTGTTATGTAAAAGCTATCGTTCAACACACAGGTATTTTGTAAATCAATTGCAAACTACTCCCAAAGAGTATTTACAAATAAAAAAAGTTAGAGAAGCGATGTCTCTGATTTTAAAAAATGTTCCGTTAATAGAAATTGCTTTTTTATTAAATTTCACAGATCAATCACATTTCATAAAAACATTTAAAAAATACACAAACATAACGCCCTCTCAATTTAAACAATCAAGTTCTCAGGTTGATAATACGTTGATTTGGAATTTGGAATAGTATTTAAAATATTTGGCAGATTTTTACAATTTTCATTTTTTAAGGTAATCTACTTTTGCATTTCACTGAAAAATATAAAAATGAAAATCTATCCTCGCCAGTTCTTCACTGTTATTTTAATATTGAGTTTTTCCAACATCAAAGCGCAAAATAGCCCGAAACCTCATAAATACCTTGAAAATACTCCGCAACTTACCCACTCACAGATGTTAACGGATTATGATTCGTTAGTGTCCTATATAAAGCAAGTAAGCCCAATTATTCAATTTAATAAAGAAGTAAGGAAAATTGACTTTGATAAGCATACTAATAAACTCAAAAGGAAAATCACCTCTAAAACAAGTATGGAGGATTATCTTTTTTTAGTACAAAAAACGTTGAATGTAGCACAAGACGGGCACACTAGTAGACCAGGTAAATGGCTGTTGGATATCATAAAAAAGGATTGGATTCCAAAGGGTATTGCAGAATTAGATACACTAGACTTTCCTCATAATTATAAATATGACGATTTTTTAAATAAAAACTTTTATACTAAGACAAAATTAGAACTTGCTTACATCAATGGTGAATACTATAATTTATTGCCATTTTCTTATCAAGGAATAAGTTATCCTGCCTCAATGAAGTTAGTAAGTTGTAATGGTAAAGAAATTCATCAATTTGTTAAGAGTATGGAAGAATTAATCTCTCCGCTAAGGTGGGACAGGATTAATAATAAAGTCTATCATGAGAACTTTTATACAGTTGGAGAAATATATAAAAACAACCATTTAAAATTAACCTTCGTTGATACTAAGCAAAAAAGCAAAACAGTAACTATTATTAAAGATGATACGGTTACTTTTCTAGAACAGAAAAAAAATAATTTTGGTTACAATACCAATACAGATCCTGTTATTACACATTACTTTGAAAAAGAGCAACTCTTTTATGGAAAAATACCCACGATGGATGAAAAACTGGGGGATACTTTGATCAATCGTTTTCAAAAAACAATAAATAAGTTTGCTGTAAAATCTATTGTATTAGATGTTCGAGGAAATGGAGGAGGTAGTGATAATACCTATGGTAAGTTTTTAGGAAAGATACTAAAGGATACCTTGAAGATGAATTTGACTATAGGATATATATTCAGCCCATTAAACGGATTAAAAAAAGACTCTATTATTAAATATGGTTTAACCTTTGACAAAGAAGGCCCAAAACTAAAAGATCTTGAAATGTTTTATAGTAAGATACCCAATTTTAGTTTTTTCTATCCATCGAAAGAATTAATTCCGTTTGAGGGTCCTATCTATGTATTACAAGATAGATTTATATTTTCTTCGGCAAGTAATTTATCTAGCTTAGCCTATAAAACTAAACGTATCATTAGTATAGGTGAAACACCAAATTTATTAGGAGGTGTTCAAGCAAGAACCTCCGTATTTAGTCTACCGTATAGCAAATTGATTTTTAGAGTAGAACCGCAAATTGATTTTACGGATTGTAAAACGGTTGCTGATATTTTCCAAAATCAAGTAGAACATTTTATCACTTATCCTATTGATTTTTTACACGAACGCACCACAACAAGTCAAGACATTTTTGGAAAAGACTTCTTAATGCAGAAAGACCCAATGTTTAAAAAAGTAATAGAACTTGAACTTCAATAATACTAAAAATGAAAGAAAAATTATTGGTTTATTTTTTAATACTATGCAGTAGTGTTTCGGCTCAACAAAAAATAACTAGTGAGTGTATTCCGTTTATAATCAACGAGCAAAATACAATTATTATAGAAGCCATTTTCAATGAAAAAGACACACTACATCTTAACTTTGATACAGGAACTACTGAATTGGTTTTGACAAATGATGCTCTAAAAAATAAACTCAAATCGATTCCAAAACTGTATAATACGTTTTACAATTTAAAACTAGGAAACGCAACGTATAAAACCAAAGTTTATGATGCAGCATTATCAGGACACGGAACAGACGGGAGATTTGGTTGGGATTTATTTAAAGATAAAGTTGTTGAAATTAATTATGATAAAAAACTATTAATCATCCATGCAATATTACCAGATAGCATTGAAAAAAATAGAAAATTCACTAAACTTGCTATAGAATTTTATAAAGACCTTTTTTTAATTCAAAGTATGATTAAGCAAAACGGAATTTCTAATAAGGACTTTTTTTTGTTTGATACAGGTTACCAAAGAACAGTAATGTTAGATAACGATTTGTTAAAACAAAGTAAATTTCCAATTGAAAAAATGGAGGTTGTGAAAAAAGTCATCATGAAAGGAGCACAAGGAAATGAAATTCCGGTTATTACCTCAATACTAAAAGTTTTGAAAATTGGAAAGCATACCCTAAAAAAAATTCCTATCCAGCAAATAACGACCAATAAGCCGTTGAAAAACAAAAGCATTCACATTTTGGGTAATGAAGTTTTGAAAAGGTTTACTGTGTTTTTGGACTTTCAAAACAATTTTGTATACCTAAAACCAAATCTTTTATTTAACGATAATTACACGGATCAAAAGGAAAATAGCCTATAATTGCCACTTGGCAAGATTTAGTTTTTAGGCTTAATAATTATTCTGTGCCAAGTAGATGTGGTAATTCCCAAAATAGTCCCGAATTAAAAAAACATAACATTTATAAAAAGCAAATCCGCTTCAGGTCTAGGCTTGAAGCGGATTTGTTTTTATTTAGGATTTAGCTGATTGTATCGTTATTGGTAAGCTATACATTACCCTAACCGGAACACCATTCATTTTACCGGGTAACCATTTAGGGGATAATTTTATAACACGCACAGCTTCGTCACCTGTACCGAAGCCAATATCGCGAATGTTTTTTACGTCACTAATACTACCGTCTTTTTCAATGATAAAAGTGATGTAAACCTTACCTTTTAAATTGGCTTGTTCTGGAGTTTTAAAATTCTGCCCTACGAATTTATAAAATTCCATCATTCCACCTGGGAAATCAGGTTTTTCTGTTATTCCAGTGGTAGTGTAAATATCTCCAACTTGATCGCTAGAGGTCAATTTCGAAGCTTCGACCTGATAGTCTTTTTCTAAAACAGTAATGGTGTCATTATTTAATTTCACTCCTTTGCTGTCTACTCTAAATCCATATCTATTGTAGTATTCTCTTTCTGTACCTTTTGTTACATAAAAATGAACATCATTGTTGATGTTAATATAGCCGTTAGCAGCAGGGTTACCGTTAATGTCTACAGATCCTTTGTCATTAAAATAAAGGCTACCAATTTTGGTATATTCTTCGTTCCTAATTTTCACGACCTCTAGTTTCTTTCTTTTTACGGTGTCGCTTGGTTTTTCTGCCTTTTCAATTTGTTGCAATGCACTTTTGGCAATGGCAATTTTCTCATTCAAAATTGGTTGCTGTTGCACAATTGTATTGTTCTTTTCTCTCGCAACTGTTTTAATGCAAAAGGCAATTAAAAGTATCGATAGTACGGGGATAATTGTCATTTTTTTGACAAGGGAAATCTTTTGAGAGGTGGTTTTAGTCATCATAAGTAATCGTTTTTTAGTTATTAAATAGTTCAAATTACTGGCCAAGTAAAAAGTTGGGTTCGCGTTTGCCTTTGAAAGCAACAAAGATTGGTAAAACGGAACATTGTTATAAGAGTGTACTACTTTCTCATCGGCGAGAAATTCGTGGTTGAGTTGTATGGCTTTTTTGTAAAAAATAAAAATAGGGTTGAACCAAAAAATGGTTTTCAATACTTCGATAGCCAAAATATCCAAAGTGTGTTTTTGAGTCACATGCGTAAGCTCGTGCGTGTACAATTCGGCTTCAACTTGACGGTTGTTGTATTCTGTTTCGTTGATGAAAATGGTATTCAAGAACGTATGCGGTAGCGTTTTTTCGGGAACCAAGACCAATTGAGCATTATAGTATGCAATGGGAGTATTGGATTTCATTTTTTTTGAAATCTGCACCACATTACGCATAAATCGAAACCCCAAAACTACTGTGACCAAACCATACAATCCCCAAAGCGCTATTGCTACATAGTTTGTCTCTTCCACTACAACGGCAGTAGTTGGTAGGATTTGGATATTTCCGGGTGTTACTGTGGGTTGTGCAATTTCCTGAACAATTTCAATAGTTATAAACGGAATCACCATTGCAAAAACTAAAGCAAACAACAAGTAAAACCTATTGAAACGGTGCATTTTTTCCTTTTCTAGCAGCAAGTAGTAAACTCCTAAAAGCACCACGAGGCTGAGGGTCGATTTGATTAGAAAGTCGGTCATTTTTTCTTTTTTAGAATTTCACTGTCAATTAGATGTTTCTTACAACCATGCTAATAAAAACAGGCTTTGGAAATGTTCCTGCTTTTATTGTTTTTTCGATCACTTTAAAAGAAACACTTTCTCTACTTTTTTTTATTATCATTTCACGTTCAGAGTTTGTGAATAGAGCATAATGATTGAGACCAATACCATAAGGTTTACCGTTTCGTTCTGGTTTATAAAATCTTAGATAGCCAGCAATTTCTTCTACATTATGTTTTTTTAAATCAATATTGTTCAATTTTTTTCCTTTAAATAGTCCTGAAAACTTAGAATCTTTGGTCCAACTGTCAAATTCTTTTTGTGTTGGCTTTTTCATTGAAGTTTCTGGTGGAACTTTATGAATGTAGAGACGCTTTTCATTTGGAGTTAGTGCTTCGTATTTTTTGTCTAATAGCACTTTTTTTGAATCATCTTTCACAATTAATTGTGTTCCTTTGTAATAAGCGTCTCTTTTTTTAATTTCAGACTGTTCGGTAGTATTGTTGTTTGTGTTGGTTTGAGCAATTGTTTGTATGCACATTAAATTTACTAGTCCAGTAAATAACGGTATCAAAATGATTTTCTTTGTAAATGATTTTGAGCTTGATGTGGTTTTATTCATCATAAGTAATCGTTTTTTAGTTATTAAATAGTTCAAATTACTGGCCAAGTAAAAAGTTGGGTTCGCGTTTGCCTTTGAGAGCAACAAAGATTGGTAAAACGGAACATTGTTATAAGAGTGTACTACTTTCTCATCGGCGAGAAATTCGTGGTTGAGTTGTATGGCTTTTTTGTAAAAAATAAAAATAGGGTTGAACCAAAAAACTGTTTTCAATACTTCGATAAACAAAATATCCAAAGTGTGTTTTTGAGTCACATGCGTAAGCTCGTGGGTATACAATTCGGCTTCAATTTTACGGTTGTTGTATTCCGTTTCGTTGATGAAAATGGTATTCAAGAACGTATGCGGTAACGTTTTTTCGGGAACCAAAACCAATTGAGCATTCTGGTAGGCAATGGCTGTATTTGATTTCATTTTTTTTGAAATCTGCATCACATTACGCATAAATCGAAACCCCAAAACTACTGTGACCAACCCATACAAACCCCAAAGTGCTATCGCTACATAGTTTGTTTCTTCTACTACAAAGGCAGTTGTTGGTAGGATTTGGATATTTCCGGGTGTAACTGTAGGTTGTGCAATTTCCTGAACAACTTCAATCGTTATAAACGGAATCACCATCGAAAAAACCAAAGCAAACAACAAGTAAAACCTATTGAAATGGTGCATTTTTTCCTTTTCTAGCAGCAAGTGATACACACCTAAAAGCACCACGAGGCTGAGGGTTGATTTGATTAGAAAGTCGGTCATTTTTTCTTTTTTAGAATTTCACTGTCAATTATTTTCTTGAGTTCTTCCAGTTCCGTTTGTGACAAATTGGTTTCTTTGGTAAAAAAAGAAGCAAATTGTGATGCCGAATTATTGAAGAAATTACTAATCAATCCGTTGACGTGTTTCGAGAAATAGTCGGTTTTTTTGACCAATGGATAATATTCTCTTGAGTTTCCATATTCGCGGTAGGCTACAAATTGCTTGTCAATCATGCGTTTTAGCAAAGTAGCAACCGTTGTGGTAGCAGGTTTTGGCTCTGGATAGGCTTCGAGTAAATCTTTCATGAATGCTTTTTCGAGTTGCCAAAGGTGTTCCATGAGTTGTTCTTCGGCGTTGGTGAGCTGTTGCATGTGTATTTTTTTAATTGGTATATGTTTCTTGAACGGGTATTCCTTTTTCGTAGATTTTGGTGCCTAGTAAAACTCCTTCTGAGTCATAAAATTGCCAATACCCGGTGGGTAGCCATTCTTCTTTTGAGTCGATTAGATATTTTTTTGAAAATCCTATCTGCTGTATTCTTCCAGTGTTGTGGTATTTAATGACATGGCAACTGTTCTTTTTAAATTTTTCTTGTGATAGTAATCTTTCACCCACGAACTGCTTCCACGTTCCGGTTTTGTTTCCTTTGCGGTAACGACCGATAGCACTAGATTTAACATTCATAAACTCCTTACTTTCTATCCATTTTCCGGTTTTGTAACCGTTTTTAGTTTGATTGATGCTGCAACTTGTAAGGCTGATGCAGAGGCTTATAAGGATGATAAAATAATAATTGCGGTTTTTCATATTCTACAGTTTGAAACATTGCTCTACAAATGTAGAGTAAAATTTGAAATAAACAAATGTTTTGTATAAAAAATGTCTGTCAAGGATTTACAGTAGCAATTGGAATAGAAGTGCTGTTCGGCTTTGGATGGATTTAACTGTAGGTAATATGTAGCCGTAAGAAATTTGATTATATTTGAACAAAGAAAAACGAAAGAGCCGATTGAAAATGTAGCTTGATTTAGGTTTGTTTCAAATAAGTACAAGTCCGCGGTAACGACCTGTTGAACCACAATCAAATAACAACTAAAATGAAAATAAAATATTATACCATTGTTCTAATTGCTTTATTTTTTTCTACTAATTCCTTTTCTCAAACACAGTTAGAAATGAATAAAGCGGCTGATGCTAAATACAAAAAAGCTGATGCCGAACTCAATAAAGCGTACAAGCAATTATTATCAATTCTTGATCAAAATGATAAGTTATTATTGATTCAAGCTGAAAAGGATTGGGTTAAATTTAGAGATTCAAGCTGTAAATTTGAATCTTCACAATATGAAGGCGGAAGTATAAAACCACTCATCTATTCAACTTGTTTAGAAGAATTAACAAGGAAAAGAATTTTAGAAATTAAAGCAAGTATAAAGGAAAGAACCAAGAAATAATAGCAACCTTTTTTATGGACTTTACCTTTACAAAATATAGTTTTGTTAACGCGCTATGGTCATTGATTCCAATTTTTCCAACTTGGACATTAATTCCGGGTGTTTTTGCAGCTATGAGCTTGGAGAAAATCACTGGTGACTGCACAACGGGCTATTCAATTGTTCTTTGGTTTTCAGCGTTAATGGCAATTGGAATGATGATTTACTATGGCTATAGATTGGACAAGATTTTGTTAAAGACAAAAAAAGAAGTGAAGCGTAATTTTAGATTTTACTCTTTGATACTATACACTTTGTCAAATACTGCTATACTGATAACTATGCTTGGCGTGGATTTGGTATGTAACGGAGATGGCCAAACTTTTTTAATGTGCATAATGTCAGGACCACTTGCAAGTTTAGTTCTTATTACTTTTGGGTTTTTAATGGATTTGAAGTAGCGTATTTCTACAAGTTTTCTACAACTAAAACCATTTTATCTCCTAAAAAAAAACTATCAACTAGCACTATTTTGCGTTAAGGATGGAAGTGGAAATCCTTTTTAGACGTCGTTTTTAGGCGGCTAAAAAGATTGAGAACGAACAGCCTGACCTTGTTGCTTGACGAATTGTGTTGTTCAAGAAGGATTTTCTGCAACAAGGGAACGCCCAAAAAAAATCCGCCCTGTGGAGAGCGGATTTGTGTTATTATTTACGTCACTTCGAGTAGCGCAGCGTATCGAGAAGTTGGTTCCGTTTCTCTTTACAAAAAAACTCGAACTGACGGCATTAATTATTATTTTGACAATTCTACAAAATACTTGTAAAACAACGGTATGGTTTCGATTCCTTTGAGGTAATTGAAGATCCCGAAGTGTTCGTTTGGCGAGTGAATGGCATCGCTGTCGAGACCAAATCCCATGAGGATGGTTTTTGATTTCAATTCTTTTTCGAACAAAGCTACGATAGGGATGCTGCCTCCGGAACGCACGGGAATGGCCGGTACGCCAAAGGTTTCGGTATAGGCCATGTTTGCGGCTTTGTAGCCAATGCTGTCTATTGGGGTTACGTAGCCTTGCCCGCCGTGATGCGGTTTTACCAAAACGGTTACGCCTGCAGGGGCAATGCTGTTGAAATGTTTAGTGAATAATTCCGTAATTACTTCCCAGTCTTGATTAGGCACTAAACGCATAGAGATTTTGGCGTATGCTTTACTGGCAATTACGGTTTTGGCACCTTCGCCGGTGTAGCCGCCCCAAATTCCGTTTACGTCTAGCGTTGGTCGGATGGAGTTTCTTTCGTTGGTTACATAGCCTTTTTCGCCGTACACATCGTTAAGTTGCAAGGCATTTTTGTATTTTTCTAAGCTGAAGGGCGCTTTGGCCATTTCGGCTCTTTCTTCAAGAGATAATTCCTCAACATTGTCATAAAAACCCGGAATAGTGATGTGGTTGTTCTCGTCGTGAAGGGAAGCGATCATTTTAGCCAACACGTTGATAGGGTTTGCTACGGCACCACCGTACAATCCAGAATGCAAGTCGCGGTTAGGACCTGTAACTTCCACTTCTACATAACTCAAGCCGCGCAATCCTGTTGTGATAGACGGTTGTTGGTTAGAGATCATTCCGGTATCTGAAATTAAAATCACATCGTTTTTAAGTTTCTCTTGGTTGCGTTCTACAAACCAGCTTAAACTTTTGGAGCCAATTTCTTCTTCGCCCTCAATCATGAACTTGACGTTGCAAGGCAAAGTGTTTGATTGTACCATGTATTCCAGCGCTTTTACGTGCATGTACATTTGGCCTTTGTCATCACAAGATCCACGGGCAAAAATGGCGCCTTCGGGATGAATATCGGTTTTTTTAATTACGGGTTCAAATGGGGGAGACGTCCACAATTCCATTGGGTCTGGCGGTTGCACATCATAATGTCCGTAGACTAAAACGGTTGGTAAATTAGGGTCGATGATTTTCTCGCCATATACGATTGGGTAGCCTGGTGTGTCGCAAATTTCGACAAAATCACAGCCTGCTTTCTCTAAACTAGCTTTTACGGCATCGGCAGTTTCAAAAACATCGTGCGAATAAGCGGTATCAGCACTTACGGACGGAATTTTTAATAATTCGATTAACTCATTGATAAAGCGTTCTTTGTGTTCTTGAACGTATGCTTTTATGTTTTCCATTAGTTGAATGTTGTTTATATTTTCAAAAGTACAAAAAAGAGTATGAATATTTTTTATCAAAATTGTTTTGAATATTCGAAGTTAAGTGTATCTTTGCACCCACAATTGCACGCGGATATGGTGAAATTGGTAGACATGCCAGACTTAGGATCTGGTGCCGCAAGGCGTGTAGGTTCGAGTCCTATTATCCGCACAAACATTAAGGCTTAAACGACTGATATTCAGTTTTTTAAGCCTTTTTTATTTTATATTTTGCCGACAATCTGCCAACAAATGAAAAAAAACCGCTTTTTGGCTCAAATTAGGGGAAATAAAAAACCCCAACTTTAAAGTTGAGGTTTTCGGGCGTTGTGCTTATTTAAAATTACCGTGAGAAATTTTGTTTTTTAGACTGGATTTTTTTCGTTGTACTTACTGTAATTTTCAAAGTGTCCATTAGACAATATAAAATAATAGGCTTGGTTTTTACATCGCATTTCTAAATCAAAGGCTTTTTTTAATTCGTTGTTGCTTTTGTTTAAACTTTCGATAACTTCAAATTGTGCTAGTACAATATCTGTATATTGCTTTGTGTCTGTTGCTTTTTTGTGTAATTTTTTTAATGTGTTAACTGTTTTTGCATTCATAATCTTTGATTTTAGGAAATATAAAACCCGTGTAGTTTAGGTGTCCTACGCCTCAAAGAGAGCGTTACAGCCCTTTCGGGTACTGCCACCATTCCACACGGGAGAAGTTTTTTAGATTTCATAATACTTTGAGTTTAGGAATGGCAAATATATACAAAAACCCGTGCAATCAACACGGGTTTTTTCATCAATCAAAAAATAATTAGGCTAATCACTTCCTAACTTTGCGTTTATGTTTCCAGTTTTCGGCACTCATATAGTTTTGAATAGTCCTAAAAGAACAATCTAAAAGTTTGCCTATTTCCTTACTGTTTAAGCCTTTACAATAATATTCGTAGGCTTTGGCTTTGTCTATTTCCTTTTTTTGGTACATAATTAACAATTTAGTGATAGTCAAATGGTACAAAATTCACACATAATCGAGGTTTTGTAAACGAACTTATTTAAAAGCGTTTTAGCGTACTTTTTTAGCGAAATAAATATAGTACCCCCCCCTATAGTTTTATTGTTCCTGTGTGCGTCTTATTATACAAATCGACCCTTTTTATTTAGTTTCGAGTTGTTGAATAACTAAGATTAAGTTTTTTATATCAACTATCGGGGTTGTTTTGTCTATTGACATTGCTAACAATCTATTTTTTAGATTGGCTAGTGTCGTGGTTTCAATCGTTTGGGCTTGTTTCCACTCTTTCGACCATTTGCCTATTGTCTTTTCTGTAATCCCTAATTTTTCGCCTATTTCCTTTTGGGTTAAATCCATTTTATACAATTCTAAGGCTTTTGCCTTTTGTAGTATAGTTTGTTTCAACGTTGGGCGACCGCCTTTTTTGTTAGTTAATGTTTCAACTGGTTGGGCTTCATTGTAGCCATAATTTACATTTTTCATAATTCGATATTTAATTTATTTATAAGTTTTATAAGTTTTCGGGAACGGTAAGAGGTTAAGACAATCGGGACGGGTTGGGCTTCAATCGTGACTTTGAAAATTTGCCTTATCCATTCGGGCGTTGTGCTTATTTCTTTTTGTTCTAACCTATCGGCATACGTTCCCGATACGGTGGCATATTCGACCAATAGCAATAAATTACTTTTGGCGATGGTGTCCAGTAGCAAAGCCAAATTTTCGTTTTCGACCTTTTTTATATTTTGTCGGTTCATCTTTCTTTTTTTGGCTTGTGTTGAGTTGTTGCAATGCTTTGAACAATATTTAGTATTTATCATTTTATGGGAAATATCGACCTCACAGCTACAACACTTTCGAGAGTGATTTTTTACCCCATTTTCGACCATTTTTTTTGTATTGGTTTTGATACTGTTTTTTGATTGTTTTATGTTACTATTTCCCTGTTCATCTAAAGGGGGAAATGGTAACATTTTCGACCCTCTTTTTTGGCTGTCAATTCCTTTCGAAAAGTTGGGGAAATGGTAACATTTTACGGCTGTCAATTCATCTAGTTTTTTGCTCAATAAATCGCCTATTTCGGTTTGAGTTGTTGAGGTGCTGAAACGTTCTGAAAGTTCCCTAAAATGAGTTGTAGCCCTTTTGCGTTGCATTTTGGTAAACTTCGCCCAATTGGTAGCATCCAAATAGTACAGCATCTTTTTGGTTTCCCTATCGCTCATATCCCGAAGCTTCAAACCTTTGTCGTGAAAAATTACATTAGCCCAAAACTCGCATAAAGCTATTTTAACGGCTTCAAGTTTTGAAACGTCCAACAAATCGGCTAATACATTAATATTGAATTTGTGGGCGTGCCTTGACTTCTTAAAAGCATATTCCAGTCTTAAAAGGTTTTTATTAGTTCCTGATTGTTTGCCTTTGTCGTATATTTTTAAAGCGTATTCAGTTCTTGAAATCATACGACCCACATTTGCGCCCTCTATTTTTAGCAAAACAAAATTCTCATTTTGATAAGCCCGAAGCCCTGATATTACTTGTTTTATAGATTGATTTATGTTGAGGTTTGCCCCCGCTTCAAAGGTTTGGATTAAGGCGGTGTTTGGATTGACTGCAAAGAGTTTTTCAAGTTCTTGAATGGTATTAACCAACATAGAAAAATCAAAGTCGTAAGCGTTATTTAATCCGTGATTGTGATATACTGCAAGCGACCCTTTTATAAAGCAATGCACGGTATCGGAAACTGTGGACGGTATCAAATGGAACGATAACCCACGATAAAAAGCAACCTTGTTTTTTGTTAAAATTTCGCCCGTAGCTTCATCAACACTACTATAAAACTTTAACAAAATATTGCTATGCCAATCGTGGGGAAAAGTCCCGATACATCTTATTTTAATCCCGTCAATCACTCGCAAATAATTATTTAAGTAATTCACTTAAAGCCATTTCTAACGACTGACAAACAAAAAAGGCGACCTTATCGGGATTAGGAAAAATAACAGCTTGCAAAATTGCCTTTGCGTTGTTGATGTTTAAATCTATTGCATTGGCATTTGTTTGGAATGTGTATAATCTTAATAAGGCTTTTGCGTTGGCGAGGGTGTCGCATTTGTCGGCATACGTATCTATGGCGTGCATCGTATTAACTTCATCTAATACGGTTTGTATTAGGTGGATTTTTTCGGCTTTATTCATAACAAATTAGCGTTTAGAGTTAATTTGTTGAAGTGAAGCCAAAACCTCATTTTCTTTAAAGCGTACTTTGTTGCCCACACGGTAAGCAATCAAAATGTTTGACTTTACCCAATTATGAAGCGTAACAAGTGAAACGCCTAAAAGTTTGGCGGTTTCGTCCCTTGTTATTAGCCTATCTGTTGACGGGTTGGGCTGTTGTTGAAGTAATTTTATTTGACTTTCTAGGTTGTCAAATCTTTGTAATAGGGTTTCTGCTGAAATCCCTTGTACTTGTACGGTAGTGATAGCGGTTGCACTCATAAATATATAATTTTATGGTGCAAACCTCTATAAAGATTAAAGGTAGGACGGGGGCAACGGTCGTCCGTTCTTTATTTTATTGCTTTTAAATCATTCTCGATTTTAGTTTCAAGTTCTTTAAAATCAATGCTTTTGGCGTGTTTTAATAAGCTTGTGTAATTTTGTTTGGTTCTTACGTTTTCATTGTCGTTTGTGGACTGAACGGACAACCAATATTTATAAAATTTTGTATCAATTATTTTATTTGGGCAATCAATCCCACTTAATAAGCAAATTAATTCCGCTTGTTTTGAATTATCTTGACTAACTTTTTGTTTGTTGAAAATTCCAATTTCTGAAAGGTTTTGAAACAACAAGGCTATTTGCTTTTGGCTTAATTTACTGGTTGAGGTTTCAACTGGTTGGACTTCAATTTGTGGGTTTTCTAATTCAAATATCTTGTTTTCTAAATATTGAATTTCTTTAATTTTTATTACTTCAAAACAAAAATCCCTACAAATAGTTTCATTGTCTAATTTCTCAATCAAAGCCCCGTTTAAAATCGTATCTAAATAAATAAATTCCTCATTTTTCAATTTGGATAATTTGTTTTTATAGTAGTCTATTTTAGGCAACGGACTACTAACAAAGTCGTTTTCTATTTCTTCAATTGAAACCTCTAACATTACTGGCATTAGTCCATTAATCCACGAATAAACATTGTCGGTATTGGGTTTGAAAGTTTCTAATTCGTTTGTGTCAAAATAAAAATATTTGCTTTTTGTATTTATTTTATCGGGTGTAAACCAATCCAAAAAAGGGACTTTATGCAATGCGTTTTTTAATACTTTAATTTCATTTTCATAATAATTTTTAGTTTCAATTTCACTTTTTGTAAGTCGTGCCAATGGTTGGGTAATTATTCCTTTTGCTATTCGCCTACTAAAACGACGGTATTCTTTTACAGCTAATTCATTTGATAATCTTTCGTAAAAAGGTAAATCGCAAATTTGCCCTATATTGTAGTATGTAGTCGCTATTTCTTTTAAATATTTGTCAATATCTAATAGTCTAAAATTTATATTTTCAATCATTTAAACGGGCTTTAAATTACTCTTAAATTGTTGTTTTTGGTTTTTTGTTCTTTGTCCTCATTATCCCAATGCGCCCCCAGTATATCGGCAAACTCGCTGTTAGTTATCTTTATATAACTTAAAAACTGGGTTTCGGTAGCGTGTCCCGTGATTGCCATAATTGTTTTATTTGGTAGTTTCCCGTAGAGGTTGGTAGCAAATGAACGCCTACAAGTGTGTGAACTAATTAACTCCCATTTTTTAAACGTTCCTGATTGTTTACGGTGTATTGAAACTTCGGGCGTGGTGTCGGTTTTCTCTTTTATGATTATTTTATTCATTTTTGCACCCTCGACCTTTTCATTAATCCCGACCGTTTGGCAAACCTCTTTTACATATTCGTTAAATTTTTGGTCTGAAATAGTGTTAGGTAATTCGCCATTACGTTTGTCTAAAATCTCTTTTATTTGTGTATGTATTGGAATAATCACTTTTTGCCCCGTTTTAAACGTGGTAATCGTAATGTTTTTGTCGTTCAGATTGCTTTGGTCTAACCTCAAAAAATCAGATATTCTTAACCCTGTGCGCAAGCCTATTATAAATAAATCTCTAGTGTTTGATAAGCGTAAATTGTCTTTAAAATCGTGCTTGAAAACTTTGTTTATTTCGGCTTCATTCAAGTAAACGTCTTTTGTTTCGTTTTGAATTGCTGAAAAGTCAGAGTGTTTGTATTGTGGGTTTATCGGGTAGCCCTCTAGTTCAATGTTTTTGCACCACATTTTAAAATTAGTGATATAACCCCCGATAGTGTTGTTCCCTAAATTTTCTACCGTTCTACAATAATCAACAAAGGCACGGTAAAACTTTAGGTCGATATTCTCAAAACGCAATCGAGTTTTTTTTGAGGCTTCAAAATCTTTCAACTTATTTATAGTGGTTGTATAATGCTGAATAGTTCTTTTTGAAATAGGTTTTCCCTTGTGTAGTCTTATTGGGGCTTCATCTATAAACTTTTGCACCCAGTCCAAGAAATAAATTTTATATTGTTCGTTTGTTGAAGCACGCCCAAAAAACTTATCTATGTTTATTTTTAGCCAATCTTTACCGATATACTGTTTTGAATTGTATTCTATATTATAAGTTTGTATGATGTACTTTTCTAAATCAATCAAATTGTTGTTTATAAAATCCCTTTGGGTTTCGTCCGCTTTTGCTCTTACTTGCTGTTTTGTATTATTCCAATTATCAAAATCAACTGATAAGCCCGTTTTTGCTTTTTGGTCGAATTGGCGACCGTTCCAAAATCGCATATAAATAGGGGGAAATTGGTTTTTTCCTTTGATTACAAAATATCGTACTTTCATAGCTTCATTTATTTGGTGCTAATTTAATAACTTTCCAACTATTTGCCGACAATATTTGTGTTTATTTTTATCTAGCTTTATCTTACTTAACTATACTATTGATTGTAAAGCCTTGTATTTATTAAGTTTGTTGGGGTTTTTGTTGAAATTTAAGAGGTGGCTAAAAACTCGAAATAAAGAGCGTGCTAGTCCTATTATCCGCACGAAAAGCCCAAACGAAAGTTTGGGCTTTTTTTATGTTTTTTAACGGTATTTCGTATAATCCATAAAAAAAGCTTCTCGTGTTGAGAAGCTTTTTTAGTATGATTGTTTTTATTTGCCTTCAACCCACTCATTAATTTTTTGTTCCAATAAAGCTAAGGGCATCACTCCTGATTCCAATACTTTTTCATGGAATTTTTTAATATCAAATTTGCTGCCTAATTTAGTTTCGGCTTTTTTACGGAGCTCCATTATTTTTAACTGTCCAATTTTATATGACAAAGCTTGCCCTGGAATTGCCATGTAGCGCTCTATTTCAGGAATGATACTCGCTTCACTTTCGGCTTCGTTGGCTAAGGAATATTTAATGGCTTGTTCTCTCGTCCAGCCTTTTGCGTGTAGTCCGGTGTCAACTACCAAGCGTACCGCACGGTGCATTTCGTTGCCTAACATTCCAAAATATTGATACGGATCTTGGTACAAGCCTAGCTCTTTACCTAAACTTTCTGTGTACAAAGCCCAACCTTCACCATAAGCACCAAACCAATTGAATTTTCTAAAATCAGGAAGACTTTTGTTTTCTTGCTGTAAGGAAATTTGAAAATGATGCCCCGGAATAGCTTCGTGTAAAAACAAATCTTCGTCGCCATACATATTGTATTCTTTTACATTCGGAATCGGAACATAAAAAATCCCTGGACGTGTTCCATCTGCCGTTCCTTGATTGTACTCGGCACTGGCAGTTTGCTCTCTAAAAGCTTCGGTGCGTCTTACCTCAAATTTTGTTTTTGGCTGTAAAGCAAATAGCTTGTCAACATTAGGTTTAATTCGGGTGTAAATACTGTTAAAGTTGGCAATAACTTCCTCTGGTTTGGTAAAAGGTTTTAACTCTTTTTTGTTTCTCACTTCTTCAAAAAACTCAATCAAAGTGCCTTTGAAACCTACTTGGGCTTTTACTTTTTCCATTTCGGCAGTCAGTCTCGCTACTTCTTTCAATCCCAATTCATGAATTTCCTCAGGAGTTTTAGTGGTGGTGGTCCATTGTTTTACATAAGCTGCATATAGTTTTTTTCCAAAAGGTAAACTGCCTATTCCGCTAGTTGCTCTTGATGCTGGCAGGTATTCTTTGTTCAGAAAATCAGCCATTTTCTTGTACTGCGGAATCAATTTAGTGGTGATTGTTGCCGTGTATTTTGCCGTTAAGTCTTTCTTGATGCTTTCAGGAAAAGATGCTGGCATTAATTTTATCGAAGAATAAAATAAATTGTCTTCGATATTTGGAGTTTCCATCGAGGCAAATTGAGGAATTAATTTTACGGTCAACGCTTTTGGTAAAACCACTCCTTTGTCTAATCCTTTTTTCATGTACACCATTGCCGAATCAATCCAAACGGCATATTTGTCCATTCGTTTTAAAAAGTTGGTGTAATCTTGTTCTGTTTTAAAAGGTTGAGCACCAGTTCCACCCGCAAACTGCCCCATGGTCAAGTGTGTTCCCCAAAATTGATGAACCGGAATTAAATTAGTTGGCTGTTCTAATACTTCTTTTCCAACTTCAATTTCCCATTTGATGATTTCGTAACTGTTTTTTTCTTCTTCAGATAAATCGGCTACAGCAACATTTTGCAACTCTGTTTGGTATTTGTCAAAAAAAGCCGCTTGCGTTTTTCTGTAACTATCGGTCATTTCAAATTGCAACTGATCGTTGTACTCGTTTTGGCCACTTTGGGTTGCACCCAATGGATCTAGTGCATTCTTATCGTCAAAATAGCTTTTTGTTAAGCTAGTAAAATCTTGCTTTTTATCTTCAGATTTACAGTTTACTAACAGCAGGGCAGTAGTTACTGTAAAAAGTAGAGCGGTTATTTTTTTCATAATTTAGGTTTGTGATTTAAATAGCTAATGTATTGATTTTATTTCAATACTTAAATTATGATCTTGAAATCCTTTTAGAGAACTAGCTCTTCTTTATCATAAAATTAAGTTAAGGCAAAGCTGTGATTGGTGTATGAAAAGGATTTAGGTTAAATTTACGTTACTAATTAACAAATTGAAATGAGAAAGAAATCCCTTTTTCTGATGCTAGTCATCGGAAATATGCTCACCATCCAAGCACAAGAAAAAAAAGAAAACACCACTATGAATCCATTTTTTCAGGCTTATAACACGCCTTTCAATGTTCCGCCGTTTGACAAGATCAAGAACGAACATTTTAAACCCGCCATTTTAGAAGGAATTAGTAAGCATCAAGCGGAAATTGATGCTATTGCAAATAATACGCAGCCTGCTACTTTTGATAATACCATCCTAGCGATGGAAAATGCAGGCGAATTATTATCGAATGTGAATACGGTTTTTTCTAATTTGAACTCTGCGAATACCAACAAGGAAATTCAAAATATCGCCAAAGAAACAGCACCTAATCTATCGGCGCACCGCGATAACATTTACTTGAACGAAAAATTATTTGCTAGAGTAAAGTCGCTTTGGAACCAAAAAGAAAGTTTGGGTTTGAATTTAGAACAAGCTAAAATTTTAGACAATGCCTACAAAGATTTTGTTCGAAGCGGCGCTAATTTGTCTAATTCAGATAAGGAAATATTACGCAAAATCAATGGTGATTTGTCCTTGACAAGTTTAAAATACGGTCAAAACATTTTGGTGCAGACCAATAGTTATGAATTGGTTATTGATGCTAAGAAAGATTTAGCTGGATTGCCTCAAGGACTTATTGATGCCGCTGCCGCCGATGCTAAAGCAAAAGGCAAAGAAGGCAAATGGCTTTTTACACTTTCTAATTCTAGTGTGATGCCGTTTTTGCAATACAGTTCAAATAGAGAATTGCGTCAACAAATTTGGAATGCGTATCAAACTAGAGCCAACCATGAAGATGCTTTTGACAATAAAGCGAATGCGGTTGCACTAGCTAATTTACGTGGACAAAAAGCACGTTTATTAGGGTACAAATCACACTCTGATTATGTTTTGGAGGAATCAATGGCTAAGACACCCAAAAATGTAAACAAGCTCTTGAATGATTTGTGGAAACCAGCTCTTGAAATTGCCAAAACAGAAGCTGCTGATATTCAAAAAATGATGGTGAAGGATGGCATTAAAGGTGCGGTTCAACCATACGATTGGCGATATTACACTGAAAAAATCAGAAAAGAACGTTTTGATCTTGACGAAGAAGAATTGAAACCTTATTTCAGTTTGGATAATGTGCGCAAAGGTGTTTTTCAAGTAACCGAAAAGTTATATGGGATTCAGTTTAAAGCCTTAACAGATGTACCAAAATACCATGAAGATGTAACGGTTTGGGAAGTTTTAGAAAAAGACGGAACGCACTTAGGAGTTTTATACATGGATTTTCATCCACGTGAGTCGAAACGTGGCGGCGCTTGGATGACATCTTATCGCAGCCAAAAAACGGTGGATGGCAAGCGCGTTGCTCCAGTTGTTTCTATCGTTTGTAATTTTACAAAACCCTCTGCAACTGCGCCAGCATTGTTAACTTTTGATGAGGTGACCACTTTCTTTCATGAATTCGGACATTCATTACACGGTCTATTGTCTAATGTAACGTACAGAAGTCTTGCAGGAACTAGTGTTCCAAGAGATTTTGTTGAACTTCCATCGCAAATCATGGAGAACTGGGCAGCAGAGCCTGAGGTTTTAAAAATGTATGCCAAACACTATCAAACTGGAGCAGTAATACCAGAAACGCTAGTAAATAAACTAAAAAAAGCAGGAACTTTTGACCAAGGTTTTACAACGACAGAATACCTAGCAGCTTCGCTATTGGATTTAGAATACCACTCACAAACCAAAGACATTACTGTTGATGCTAACGTTTTCGAAAAAGCAGCCATGACAAAAATTGGTTTAATTCCATCGATTATTCCTAGATACCGCAGTACGTATTTTAGTCATATTTTTTCTGGTGGCTATTCTTCTGGGTATTACAGTTATATTTGGTCAGGTGTTTTAGATACTGATGCTTTTGAAGCTTTTAAAACAACAACTCTTTTCAATCCAGAGAAAGCTAAATTATTCCGTGAAAATGTGTTAGAAAAAGGAGGAACTGAGGATCCAATGGTTTTGTACAAACGTTTCCGTGGAGCTGAGCCTAGCATTGAACCACTTTTAAGAAAACGTGGTCTGGACAAAAAACAAGAGCCAGTAAAGAAATTAAAAGGCTAGTCCTAGTTATTGCATACAAGAAAGCCCTATAACAGCACTTTGCTGTTATAGGGCTTTTTTTTAATATCAAAAAGAGCTTACCCGTGGTATACGCGAGAAGCTATTATTTTATCGTCTTTAATTTCAAGGACCTCTGCAACAAGTAAATCTTCTTCGCCTACAACGGTACGGGTATATTCCATGAAAACACGGTCGCCATTTGCAGTAAGTGATTTTACTTTGTAATTCAAACTCGGTAATCGTTCAAAGGCATCTTGCCACCAAGCGCGCAACGCTTCTTTACCCGTTACAAAACCGTCACTTTCGGGTTTGTACATTTTTAATTTTGGACTATAATGTATGGCTTCATCATCATACAGAGATAGTAATTTTTCTAATTCTTTAGCATTGAAAGTTTCAAACCATTTAAAAGCAATAGATTGTAATTTTTCTGGAGTCATACGTGTTTGTTAGTGTATAAAAAAATCCCTTTTCGAAAAAACCGAAAGGGATTAAAATGAAATTTTGAAAAGCGTTTATACGTTTTTCAAATTGATAATTTCTTGTTCAGTAAGCAACCTCCAGTTTCCTCTTGGTAAATTCTTTTTGGTTAAACCAGCAAAAGCAACTCTATCGATTCGCAATACATCATAGTCAAAATGCTCAAAAATAGAACGAACTACTTTCACATTTGAAGAACGCAATTGCAATCCAATTTCACTTTTTGCTTCGCCATCAATATAACTTACGTCTTCTACAAAAACACGGTGACCGTCTAGCGTTAATCCTTTTTGGATTTTTTCTAAATCTTCAAATTTTAGATTTTTGTCTAATGAAACTTGGTAAATCTTAGATGATTTTTGACTTGGCAACGTAAATTTACGAATCATATCAGTGTCATTCGTGAACAACAACAAACCAGTTGTGTTTTTGTCCATTCTCCCAACCGCACCAATTTTTGCAGTCGTTGAACCTTTAACTAGTTCCAAAACGTTACGGTATTCCTGACCTTCGTCCATGGCTGTCGTAAAGTTTTTAGGTTTGTTCAACAAGATGTATACTTTTTTCTCCGGAGTCAATGTAGATCCATCAAAATTAACAACATCGCCTGGTTTTACCATGTATCCCATTTCGGTTACAGGAATTCCATTTACTTTTACCGTCCCAGATTGTATGTAAATATCGGCATCACGACGTGAACACGCACCAGAATTGGCAATATATTTATTCAAACGAATTTCGTCTTTTACTTTCGGTCTCTTTGGTGCTTGATTTGGTTTTTTCTCTACTTTATCAGTAGCAATATCGGCAACTTTAGTAGTAACTTTAACTTTTTTCGGCCCTTGGGCGCGCTTCTGCATGGCAGGTTTTGGCTTATTCGAACTTGGTCTTGAGCTGTTTGCTCTTGGACCACTTTTCTTATTATTGCCTTCCTTGTTATTCATAATATTCCAATAATTTATGCAAAGATACTATTTATATACTTGGCAATCAATAACCACAAATTATAAAAACGCTAACTGGCTTGTTAGTAAGCTAATTTATATGTTTAAGTATCGTTTTTTTGGGAGCTATTTAGCTGCGCTGAATCTTCGATGTCCCGCTATCGTTTCAAATGGAATTCACTGAACTCCAATTAGAATAAAATATTGTGAAGTAATCTTTTATTTTTTAAAGGAAAAAATAAAAGGATTTTCACTGCAAACGAAGTTCACTGAATTTCGCAGAAAGTAGAAATATAGTGAAGTAATCGGGGCTATCTTCAATCAAGTATTTAGGAGTCTTTCTGAGTATATTTGCAATCCTTTTCTATGCTAAGACTAGAATAAATCTAAACCGTCATCAATAATTTTTTTCCGTGCCACAGTACACTCGGATTAATGAGTACAATACAAAAAACACCTGCAACAATAAGAAATTTCAAGACGTTGTGAAGTAATAAAAATTGAGATTTAGCATTGGATTTCCACAAGTAAAGCAAGAAAAAAATCAAAACAATAAGGCTGGAGTAAAAGTAAATATCCATGTACCCCACATCATAAATAGCAATCAAAAGATATACAGGCACTATAGTGAGTAGTGTTAATAAAGTAATGACTTTTTTTGATTGTGATTCGCCATACACCACAGGAATAGTCTGGTAGTTATTGATTAAATCGCCTTTTAAGTTCTCTAAATCTTTGATCATTTCTCGTATGAGCAGTAGTAAAAATAAAAAGGATGCATGGGCAAAAATAACACCAAGTTGTTGTTTGTAATTTTCAATTTCTTCAAATGGAATCCGCGTATAAAAGTACAAGAGGATTGCAAAAAAAGGCATTACAGCCAGTAACGAAGCGGTAAGATTTCCTATGATAGGATATTTTTTTATTTTATGAGAATAAAACCAAATGAAAAAGATGTATCCTGAAAAGAATAAAAATACACGCCAAGATACAAACAACGCCATCAAGGCTACAATGAAATTCAATGCAAAATAAACGTTTAGTTTAGTTTTTTGACTCACCAAACGATCCAACATCGATTTAGTTGGCCTGTTGATTAAATCTTTTTGACTGTCGTAAAAATTATTGATGATGTAACCCGAAGCAATCGTAAGTGACGAGGCAAAAACCAGTATAAAAAGATTAAAATTGAGTACAATGTCAAGTGCTCTTTTCTCTGGTGCCAATATAAAAATTGCCGACAGATATTGTGCAATAATAATGACAGGAATGTTATATCCTCGCACAACAGAGAACAAACTTGCAATTTTCATTATTAGAAGTTTGTGTTGTCTGCTTAACATTTTAAATTGGTTAAAGAGTATTTGAGTACGTGGTACAAATGAGTGTATTAAGAAACTCCCTGATGAATGAGTCAGGGAGTTTGTATTTTTTAAAACTGATAAACTACTTCTAGTTTGTAATCTTTAAGAGAAGCTTTGGCTCTTTCTAAGTCCTCGGTAAAACCAAGAATGTAGCCACCACCGCCTGATCCGCATAATTTCAGGTAATAGTCATTACTGTCAATACCTTGTTGCCAAATGCCGTGAAATTGCTCAGGAATCATTGGTTTAAAGTTATTTAAAACTACTTTTGAAAGTTTCTTTGTGTTCATGAATAGTGATTTCATGTCTCCTCCTAAGAAATTTTCAACGCAAGCATCCGTGTATTTTACAAATTGATTTTTCAACATGGTTCTAAAACCTTTGTCTTTCAGGTTTTCCATAAAAATGTTGACCATCGGTGCGGTTTCGCCTACAATACCTGAATCTAACAAAAACACAGCGCCTTTACCATCAAAACTTTGAGTAGGAATGCCTGTTGCTTCGATATTATCTTTCGAATTAATTAAAATTGGAATACTCAAGTAACTATTCAAAGGGTCTAAACCAGAACTTTTTCCGTGGAAAAAACTCTCCATTTGAGAAAATATATTCTTTAACTGCAATAATTTTTCACGAGTTAGGTTCTCTAAAACCGTGATTTTATGGTGCGCATATTTATCATAAATAGCTGCAACTAAAGCGCCACTACTTCCTACACCATATCCTTGCGGAATGCTAGAGTCAAAATACATTCCCGTATTAACATCTTCTTTTAATAAGTCAAGGTCAAAAGTAACTAGTTCCGGTTGCTCCGTTTGCAAAGTTTCTAAATAAACAACAAATCGTTTTAAATGACCGTTTGATTTAATAGCCTCTTCAGATGGATTTTCGTCTCTTTTTAAAGCGCCGTTGTAAAAGTTATAAGGAATAGAAAGCCCTTTTGAGTCACGGATGATTCCGTATTCTCCAAAGAGTAATATTTTTGAATAAAATAATGGTCCTTTCATATGTATTTTTAAATTAACAATTTGGGGTTGGTAATTATACTGTATTTAATTTTATAAATCCAATTGATCGCCTCGATTGTCTTCTTGGATTTTAATTTCAATCTGTTCTTGTTCTTCGGCTGATAATTCCGTCCAAACAGTTTGTTGTTGTTTTTCAAAAATGTTTCTAACGGCTACTAATAAAGATGCATCAGTAGTTGCGAGTAACATTTTGATCAATTCTATTTTTTCTGATTGAATATTCATCAACTTCTTTTTTTAAGAATGTTTAAAGATACACAAAAAAAGATTAAACAAGCGCTGCTCCGTTTCCTATTTGATCACAAATGTACTGCCCATTTTGACAATAGCCAACTAATTCGTCTTTAATAAATTGCAAAACTTTTTCGCTAACGTTTTCGGGATACAAAACATGTACATTGGCACCTGCATCAAGCGTGAAACAAACCGGAATTTTGGTCTCATTCCTGAATTTCCAAATGGCATTAATGATTTGTAATGTGTTTGGTTTCATCAAGATAAAATACGGCATGGAGGTCATCATCATGGCGTGCAACGTCAAGGCTTCACTTTCTACAATTTTGATAAATGCGTTTAAATCGCCACTTTCAAAAATAGTAATCAGTGCATCTAAATTTTCATGCGCTTGTGCAAATCGCCTTTCGGCAAAAGGATGGTTGTGCATCAAGTCATGACCCACGGTACTTGAAACTTGTTTTTCGCCTTTGTCAACCAGTAAAATTGTATCTTGAAAATTTTTAAAATTAGGATGGATCGCATGTGGGAATTCCACTCCAAATAAGTCTGAACTTCCAGGAATGTTGGCTTGGTTTCCCCAAACCACGACTTGTCCTTTTACACTACGGCAAGCACTTCCTGAACCCAAACGGGCAAGTAAAGACGCTTTTTGATAGAAATAATCTTCAGACATGGCTGGGTTTAACGCTTTTTCTAAACTCATCAAGTTCATGGCCAAAGCAGCCATTCCTGATGCTGATGACGCAATTCCGGAACTATGCGGAAATGTGTTTTCGGTATCAATTGTAAAATGATAGTCTTTTAAAAACGGCAAATAGATTTCTATTCGCTCCAAAAACTTTTGAATTTTCGGTTTGAAATCTTCTTTGGGCTGCCCTTCAAAAAGCAAATCAAAAGAGAAAGAACCGTCGTTTTCTTTTTTGGCGAAAGCCAATTTGGTAATCGTTTTGCAATTATTCAATGTAAAACTCACCGATGGATTAGCTGGAATCTGATTGTCTTTTTTGCCCCAATATTTTACGAGTGCAATATTACTGGGTGCGCTCCATTGAAAATTCCCGCTTTCAACTGTATTGGTATATGATGATGGAATAAAATCGTTTGCTGCAATCATAAAATGAAAAATTTACGCAAAGATACTTTTTTTAGGTTATTTGTTTATTGGATTAGATGGTTAATCGTTCGAAAGATTTAAGTAAATTTGTACTACAAGAAGGAGTATATGAATAGTGTATGTTAATCAGAGAATTTTTTCGACAAAGGAATCTCTTTGTAACATTTATAGTTGAACTGTCATCGTTAATAGAAATTTAACTTTCTTAATTTCTTACTAGTTAGAGATTGGAGTTATATGAAATTAAATATTACGTTTGATTTCTATTAAAATGACCTAATTAATTGGAAAAACAAATAAAATAAAAATGAATAAAATCACCCGAATACTAGTAGCAGTTGTTATTTGTCTTGCCATTGGATATACATCAGGAATGGTGACTCGCTCCTCCATTACAACTTGGTATCCTACTTTAATCAAACCTAGTTTTAATCCGCCCAATTGGATTTTCGCACCAGTTTGGAGTACCTTGTATGCTATGATGGGTGTAGCCGCAGGATTGGTGTGGAACGAAATTAAAAGCAATGAAGAGGTCGTGAAAAAAGCCTTAATTTTCTTTTTGATACAACTGGGTCTAAATGCTTTATGGTCGTATTTGTTTTTTGGTTTGCATAACCCAATGCTCGCAGGATTAGAAATAATTGTGCTATGGTTAATGATTTATGAAACTTATGTTCAGTTTGCAAAGATTAACAAGATTGCGGGCTATTTGTTTATTCCTTATTTGGCATGGGTGAGTTTTGCTGCGGTTTTGAACGGAAGTATTTGGTGGTTGAATAGATAGTTGACAGTTTACAGTCTCAGTTAGCAGTTTGTTTAATAACTTAAAGTTTATAAGCTTTTAAAATGTAATATTTTACTACTCATGAATTCTTGCAGTGAAAGTATATTTTGCAGTGCAGCAATTATTTTCGACTTGGGGTCTTTGTTGCAAAAGTCTAGAAAAGCAGCTATTTTTTCTTGACGAAGTTGTAAGTTGTCAGTATAAAATTCTGTTTCGATTTGGGTTTTTGCTGCTTCCGCGAAAGGTAATACAGGACCTTTTGTATCGATTTCGGTATTCTTCTTTTTGAACAACTTAGCTATCATTCCTCCAATTCTCATTATATCCATACCGTTTTCAATGGTGCCAGTGTAAACGCCAGGGTTTTTTAGTTTGCTAGCATTTTTCTCTAATGTGTATTGATCCCGTTTGGCTTGTTCCCATTTGGCATCTTTACTTAATTTGATTGAAGGAGTGTTTTGTACCACTACTTCTTTTAGTTCTTCCACTTTGGCGACCAAAGTCATGTTGATGAATCCTTGTTTTAAAATTGCAGCTGTAACTTTCAATTCTTTTATTTCATGATTTTTGGCTACAAAAACCAATTGATCGTTGGCTTCAACTGTAATGGTAAATTTACCTTCAGTATCTGTCAAGGCCACATTTTTACTTGTAGCATTGATAACCTCTACTTTGTTTGCCACATTTTTATCAAAGATTATTTGCCCTTGAATACGTTCTGTAACCTGCGAAAATCCACTTTGATAAAGCAAAAAAAGAAGTAAAGCGAGTAATTTTGTTTTCATAAAGTTCTGATAATAGACTGGTAAAGGTATCAGAATCATCTTAAATAAAACTTACTGAAGTTTTAAACTCTTGTTAATTAAAATCAAATAGAGTGCGCTACAATAAACCCACTTGTCCAAGCATTTTGAAAATTGAATCCTCCAGTGATGGCATCAATATTCACAATTTCTCCAGCAAAATATAGGTTTTGATGCAACTTGCTTTCCATAGTTTTAAAGTTGATTTCTTTTAAATCAATTCCGCCAGCTGTTACAAACTCTTCTTTAAAAGTACTTTTTCCATTCACTTGAAATGTTCCTTTTGTCAATTGATTCGCTAGATTTTGTAATTGCGTTTTCGACAAATCGGCCCATTTTGTCTCCACTTCAATTCCGGAAGCGAGTACCAAACTTTCCCATAATCTGTTGGTTAGTTCGAAAGGTGATTTTTTTGAAACTGATTTTTTCGCGTGTTCTTGTTTTAAGTCTTTTAGCTTTTTTTCAACTTCTGATGTGTCTTCATCATTCAACCAATTTACGAAAATGGTAAACTGATAATTTTTGTCATGCAAAATGCGTGCTCCCCAAGCGGAGAGTTTCAAAATTGCTGGGCCGCTCATTCCCCAATGTGTAATTAATAACGGCCCCGTTGATGAGAGCTTTGTATCTTTTACAGTTACGGTAACATGAGCAGCAACTCCGGGTAACTCTTTAATTCTGGAATCTTTAATGTTAAAAGTGAATAGGGAAGGTACCGGGCTGACTACTGCGTGACCAAAATTCTGTAGCATTTCCCAAACTTTCGGATTACTTCCTGTGGCTAAAATTAGCTTTTCTACAAGGTAATTCTCGGTTTGCGTTTCTATCTTCCAAACGTTTTCTCCCGAAACTTCGGGATTGAAAATAGATTGTACGCTTTGTCCCGTAAGAATTGCGATTCCCAATTTTTGTGTTGCCTGAAGAAAACAATCAATAATGGTTTGAGATGAATTCGAAACGGGAAACATACGTCCGTCAGCTTCAATTTTAAGTTCAACACCATGTTTCTCGAACCATTCAATGGTATCACCTGAACAAAATTGATGAAAAGGTCCGCGCAATTCTTTTTCGCCACGAGGGTAAAATTTTACCAATTCATTTGGTTCAAAGCAAGCGTGCGTTACATTGCATCTTCCGCCGCCAGAAATTCGCACTTTTTGCAATACTTCTGCACCGCGTTCTAAAATTGCGACTTTCAGTTTTGGATTTTTCTCCACAATATTAATTGCTGTAAAAAATCCTGCTGCGCCACCACCTACAATTATTATATCGAAATTTTGATTCATATTCTATCGGGGAAATCGGTTATGATTCCGGTTACGTTGTATGTTTTTATTTTTTGAATATCTTCGACTTCATTGATAGTCCAAGGGAAAACCTGAAATCCTTGTGCCTGAATTAGTGCTGTATTTTCTTTTGTTATCAAATGAAAATACGGGTGAATGGATTTTGCTTGTATGGTTTCGGCGAAAGCCAAAGCCAAGTCTAAATCGGTTTCTGTTAATACGCCGATGCCAATTTTATCATTTAACGATGCCACTCGCTGCAACGCATTCCAATCAAAACTAGAAACTAAAAACTGGTCGTATTTCCAGCTTTTTTCAATAACATACTCTTCAATTAGCTCAACCACTTTATCAGTTGCATCATGACTTTTGAGTTCTATATTGATTAAACACTTTTGGTTTGTCAAATCAAAAACTTCCTCGAGCGTGGGGATTTCGTGTTTTCCATCTATTAAAAAAGCCTTCAATTCCTGCAAAGATAATGTGTTTGCAAAACCTTTTCCATCAGTTGTTCGGTCAATAGTTTCATCGTGAATTACGATTATTTCACCATCAGCACTCAAATGCACATCGAGTTCAATGCCATCTGCGTACAGGTCTAATGCTTTTTTAAAGGAAACCAAAGTATTTTCGGGTTCGTATCCTTTTGCGCCACGATGTCCAATTTTGAGCATTGTCTTTTAATTTTTGGTAAAGGTAAACATAAAAAAAACGCCTTTATTTCTAAAGGCGTTCTGGTGTTATTATTTTTAGACTTATTCTTTTAATTCTAATAAAACGATGTCAAATTCAGTATCGATTGTCACTTTTCCATTAGCAACTAGGGCTTCTTTTCCTGAATACGCATCTTTCACTTTGGTTCCGTCAGCGAAAATAGTTCCAACTGAAAGTTCTTTAGTGCCACTTTTTAAATCTAATCCAACAACTACTTTATCTGTATAATCTCCTTTTGAGAAAGTTCTAGAAAAAGTATAGGGTTGAGCCGAAATTTGTTTGTGAATTCCTACTCCAACTGATGGATGATTTTTTCTGAATTGACCTAATTTTTGCCAATGCAACAACGTTTTTTGAGTTTCAGGATTCGATTTAATAGCATCCCAATTCATAAACGATCGTAAGGTAGCATCGCCTTGTGTTCCTTCAATTGCTAACGAACGAGCGCTTTCGTCACCGTAATATACTTGCGATACTCCTGGCGAAAGCAATAATTTGGTTCCCGTTTCCTTATTTTTAGTACGTTTCGCATCAAATGGTGCACCGTCGTCGTGCGATGACATATAATTTAAAACACTAAAGCCTTTCAAGTCATTATTCAGTTTATTGGAATATTTAGAGAAAATAAATTCGTAGTCTTTTTGGGCGTCCCATTTGAATTCGAAATTGATCATGTTGTTGAAACCATTTTTGAAATAGTTTACTTTTTTGTCGCCAAAATCAAAATCTTGACCGCCGCTTATGCCATAATTGTATACTTCGGCTATGGTGTAAAAGGAATTGTTATCTAGCACTTTTGTTGGATTGTTTTTTTTCCAAGTTTCAAATGCGTAATCACATTGGATCTTGAAATCGGCCCAAACGGTTTCATCGGTGTGTTTTACGGTGTCGCCGCGGTATCCGTCAATTCCGTATTCCGTAATATAATCCGTCAACCATTTGATGATGTAATATTTTGGCGCTCTTGGATATCCTGTACGAGCAAAAAACACATCTAGCTCTTTCATTTCTTGTTCGTAACGTCCTTCTTTTTTCCATTTTTCGATTAAAAAAGGAGGTAAAGCCACTGCTTGATTGCTTTCTGTTTTAACATCAGGCAAGTTGGCTACCAGCGTGCAGGCAGTTGTGTTTTCAAAGGATTTGTAATCGCAAGTTGGTCCTGTTCGTACCCAATCTTGAGGCCAAACGCTATCAATAGGAGTAACTGGTCCCGTGTGATTGATTACTCCGTCAAGAATAATTCGGATGCCGTGTGCATGAGCTTTTTGAACTAATGCTGCTAAATCTTCTTTGGTTCCAAAGTTTGGGTCTAAAGCCGTCCAATCTTTGGCCCAGTAGCCGTGAAATCCATAACTCAAACCAGTGCCTTCGTCAACGCCATCGTGAATTTGTTCCACCACTGGAGTAAACCAAATGGCATTGATACCGAGTTTGTCAAAATAACCTTCGTCAATTTTTTGAGAGATTCCCTTGATGTCGCCACCTTCAAATCCGCGCAGTTTTCCTGTGGTTTTATTTCTGTCAAAGTTTAAGTCGTTTGATGTGTCGCCATTATTAAAACGATCCGTCATCAAAAAGTAAACATTCGCCCCTTCCCAAACGAAAGGAGTTTTGTTACTTTCAACAACTGTTTGTGCATTGGAACAACTGTTTAGAATTGTTATGGTAAAAAGTAAAAGGGAATATTTTTTCATTTTTTTTAGTAGTAATTGATGGTTTTTTTTGAAACATATAAGTCATAT